>VGZQ01000051.1 GCA_016872535.1 Rhodospirillales bacterium
CCAACGGCGCGGGCAAGACCACCGCCTTCAACGTCATCACCGGGTTCCTGAAGCCGACCTCGGGCCGGGTGCTCTATCGCGGCCACGACCTGACCCGGCTTTCGCCCGACCGCATCGCCCGATTGGGCGTGGTGCGCACCTTCCAGCGCACCAGCATCTTCGGCGGCTGCACCGTGTTCGAGAACGTGCTGACCGGGCTGCACCTGCGCGGCACCACCGAAACCTGGGGCGCCCTGTTCGGGCTCGGGCGCGTGGCGGCGGAAGAACGCGCGCTGGCCGAACGAGCGCGCGAGATCATCGCCTTCGTCGGGCTCGCCGCCCGCGCGAATGAGTTCGCCGCCAACCTCGCCTACGGCGAACAGCGCAAGCTCGGCATCGCCATCGCGCTCGCCGCCGATCCCAAGCTTCTGCTGCTCGACGAGCCGGCCGCCGGCCTCAATCCGTCGGAGACCGAGGAGTTCATGCACACCATCCAGCGCGTCCGCGACCGGGGCGTGACCATCCTGCTGGTGGAGCACGACATGCGCCTGGTCATGGCGATATCCGACACGGTGGTGGTGCTGAATAACGGCGTCATCATCGCCGAGGGTCCGCCCGAGGCGGTGCAGAACGACCCCGAAGTGATCCGCGCCTATCTCGGCCAGGGAGCCAAGCGTGCTGCGGGTTGAGAACATCACCGTCTGCTACGGCAACGTCGCGGCGATCCGCGAGGCCTCGCTCATGGTCGAGGCGGGCGAGCTGGTCACCCTGATCGGCGCCAACGGCGCGGGCAAGAGCACGCTCCTCAAGGCGATCTCCGGACTGCTGCCGCTCGCCGCGGGTCAGATTTATTTCGAGGGTCGCGCCATCGGCAACACCACGGCGCGCGAGGTACTGGCCGCCGGCATCGCCCATTGCCCGGAAGGTCGGCGCGTGTTTCCGCAACTGACGGTGCGCGAGAACCTGGACATGGGCGCGTACCTTCGCCGCGACCGCGCCGGCATGGCCGACGATCTCAAGCAGGTGTACGCGCTGTTTCCGCGCCTGGAGGAACGGCGCACGCAGGCGGCGGGCACGCTCTCGGGCGGCGAGCAGCAGATGCTCGCCATCGCGCGGGCGCTGATGAGCCGGCCCAAGCTGATGATGTTCGACGAGCCCTCGCTCGGGCTCGCGCCGACGCTGGTCGAACGCACCTTCGAAATCGTCGCCGAGGTCCGCCGCCGCGGCACCACGGTGTTGATGGTCGAGCAGAACGCGCTCGCGGCGCTCGACATGTGCGACCGCTCGTATTTGCTGGAAACCGGGCGGATCGTGAGCCACGGCACTGGACGCGAGATGCTCGACAACCCGCATATCCGCAAGGCGTATCTTGGCGGATAGGCGCGGGGCCGGGCTGGCGCTTCCGGCGCTGCTGCTCGGCGCGGTCGCGATCGGCTTCGCGCCCATCTTCGTCCGCATATCCGAACTCGATCCGACCGCGACCGCGTTTCATCGTGCGTTCTGGTCGGTGCCGGCGTTGGCGCTGTGGGTCGCGCTGGAGCGCCGCCGCCGGCCGGAAGCAATCCGCCCGCTCGCGCGCGCCGACCGGATCGCGCTGATTCTCGGCGGTCTCTGCTTCACCGGCGACCTTACCGCTTTTCATTGGGCGATCGTCACCACCTCGGTCGCCAACGCGGCGCTCTTTCTGCACTTCATGGTGATTTTCGTCACGCTCGGCATGTGGCTCCTGTTCCGCGAGCGCCCGACGCTCACGTTTGTCGCCGGCCTTGCGCTCGCGCTCGCCGGCACCGCCATCCTGATGGGCCAGAGCCTCAGCCTGTCGCCCGCGCAGCTCGGCGGCGACGCTCTCGGCCTGCTGGCGGCGCTGTTCTACGCCGGTTACATCCTGGTCGCCGGCCGGTTGCGCGCGCGCTGTTCGACCGAGACCATCATGTTGTGGACCTCGGCGTGGATGGCGCTCGCGCTCGCGCCGATCGTCTGGCTGTCGGGAGAGGCGATCGTGCCTGCCACCCTCGAAGGGCTGGCGATCCTGATCGGCGTGGCGCTGGTGCCCCATGTGGCCGGGCAGGGGCTGGTGGTCTGGGCGCTCCGCCACCTGCCGGCCGCGTTCGGCTCGGTGGTATTGCTGTTGGCGCCGGTGGTATCCGCACTGTTGGCATGGGGACTGCTGGGCGAATCCTTGTCCGGGCCGCAAATGTTGGGCGGCGCGGTGGTTCTGGCCGGCATCGGATTGGCCCGGCGCGGCAGCGCGCGCTAGGTGGTCCTCACGTTCCCTTGAGCGGTCCCTTGACCGGCGAGGCCTTGCGCTTGTCTTCCGCTCGGTTAGGTTATAAGGCGGTGCGTTGGATCACGAAGGGTCGCACGATTACGTCATGATTCGCGGAAAATTCCGTCGCATGGGCATCGGATTGTGGATCGGCGTGGCGGGGCTGGTCGCGCTGGCCGCGATCGCGGCCTCGCGCTCGGTCGGCGCCGACTGGCGCACGGCGAGCCGCGAGCCGGCCGGCATCGCTCCCGACCCGGCGGTGGTGCGCGAGGCGGTGGTGCAGGTCTACGGCGCGCGCGCGGTCGGCTGGCGCGGCGCGTTCGGCGTGCACACCTGGATCGCGGTCAAGCCGACGAATGCCGATCACTTCACCGTCTATCAGGTAATCGGCTGGCGCGTGGTGCGCGGCGGCGAAGGGGTGGTGATCGATCGCCGCCCCGCCGACCAACGCTGGTTCGGCGCCATGCCGGAACTGTTCGCCGACCTGCGCGGCCCCGGCGTCGACGAGATCATCGCCAAGATCGACAAGGCGGCGCGCGGCTATCCTCACAACGGCAACTACGGCCTGTGGCCGGGCCCCAACAGCAACACCTTCGTCGCCCATGTCGCGCGCGAGGTGCCGGAGCTGCGCCTCGATTTGCCGCCGACCGCCATCGGCAAGGATTACCTCACCAACGGCCACGTCATCGACCGGGCGCCCTCCGGCACCGGCTGGCAGTTCTCGCTGTTCGGCCTGCTCGGCGTGCTGGCGGGAGCGGAGGAGGGAGTCGAGGTCAACGTCCTCGGGCTGGTGTTCGGATTCGACCCGACCGACATGGCGCTCAAGCTGCCGATCGTCGGGCGCATCGCACCCACGCCGCTGGTCAACGGCCCGCGCGTCCTGGCGGCGGGTTCGGGCGAAGGCTCGTGACGCGCGTCGCCGTTTCGCCGCTTTCCCGCCCGTCCCCCAACCACGATCCGCGCCCGGCCGACGCGCCGATCGACATGCTGGTGCTGCATTACACCGGCATGCGATCCTGCGGCGAGGCGCTCGATCGCCTGTGCGATCCCGCCGCCAAGGTCAGCGCCCATTACCTGATCGACGAAGACGGAACGGTCCACGCGTTGGTGGCCGAGGACCATCGCGCCTGGCACGCGGGTGCTTCGTGCTGGCGGGGCGCCAGCGACGTCAACGGGCGCTCGATCGGGATCGAGCTGGTCAATCCCGGCCACGAGTTCGGCTACCGCGCCTTTCCCGAACCGCAGATGCGAGCGCTGCTCGGATTGGGACGCGACATCCTCGCCCGCCATCCGATCAGGCCCCGCGACGTGGTCGGCCATTCCGACGTGGCGCCGGCGCGCAAGAAGGATCCGGGCGAGCTGTTCGATTGGCCGCGGCTCGCCCGAGCGGGCCTCGGACTGTGGCCGGACAAGGTCGAGCCGGTTCCGGCGAGCGAGGCCGAGGTGATCGCCATGCTCGGCGCTTACGGCTACGATACCGCCGATGCGCGGGCGGCGATCACCGCCTTTCAACGCCACTTTCGCCCTGGCCGCGTCGACGGCGCCTCCGATTCCGATACCGCCGGACGCGTCCGGGCCCTGTTGCGCCTCGCCGGTTAGCGGCCTACGTTAACCCCGAGCCAGACGGCCGGATGGCCGCGCTTCGCCGCTCGCGGCGGGGTGAGGAAAGTCCGGGCTCCACGGAAGAACGGTGCCGGGTAACGCCCGGCGGGGGCGACCCCAGGGACAGTGCAACAGAAAGCAAACCGCCTCCGGGCGCGAGCCCGGCGGCAAGGGTGAAAGGGTGCGGTAAGAGCGCACCGCGCGGCCGGCAACGGTCGCGGCACGGCAAACCCCACCGGGAGCAAGACCCAATAGGGACGGCACGCCGGCGGCAACGTCGGTAGGCGGCTTCCGCGCCCGCCGTCCGGGTCGGTCGCGCGAGGCGCCCGGCGACGGGCGTCCCAGAGGAATGGCCGTCCCCCGCGCCCGTGAGGGCGCGGGGACAGAACCCGGCTTACAGGCCGTCTGGCTCGCTCTCTTCCCGACGCGGCTCAGTTAAAGACGGCCTTTTCGGCCTTTTCCCGCCCCTTTGTTAACCGGACCTAACACTTTGTTTACCCACGGCCTTTCATAGTGAGGGGTCGAGATCGTTAACGCCGGCGCGGGCGGTTAGCTCCATGATTTTGAACGAAATACGCCATGTCCCGGTGATGCTCGCCGAGGTGATCGGGGCGCTCGCCCCGAAGCGGGACTCGATTTACGTCGACGCCACCTTCGGCGGCGGCGGTTACGCGACGGCAATCCTGGAAGCCGCGCCCGGCGCCCGCGTTGTCGGCATCGACCGCGATCCGGCGGCGCTCGCCGCGGGCGAAGCGCTCGCGCGCCGCTTCGGCGGTCGCCTCGTGCTCGTCGCCGGGCGTTTCGGCGACATGGTCGAACTGCTGCGCGCGGCCGGAATTGCCCGCGTCGACGGCATCGCCTTCGACCTCGGCGTCTCCTCCAGGCACCTCGACGATCCCGCTCGCGGCTTTTCGTTCCGCGCCGACGGCCCGCTCGACATGCGCATGGAAGGCGCGGGCTCGGGCGAGGCGTCCGCCGCCGACGCCGTCAATCGTCTCTCCGAATCCGAACTCGCCGATATCCTTCGCCGCTACGGCGAAGAACGCCTAGCTTCCCGCGTCGCCCGCGCCATCGTCGAGGCGCGTTCGCGCGCGCCGATCGCGCGCACCGGCGAGCTTGCCGACATCGTGCGCCGGGTGGTGCCGCGCGCGCGCGACGGCATCGATCCCGCCACCCGTACGTTCCAGGCGCTCCGCATTCATGTCAACGACGAACTCGGCGAAATCGCGCGCGGCCTCGCCGCCGCCGAAATCCTGCTCGCCGCCGGCGGGCGGCTCGCGGTGGTCGCCTTTCATTCGCTCGAGGACCGCGTGGTCAAAACCTTTCTCATGGAACGCGCCGGGCGCGCGCCCGCGCCCTCGCGCCACCGGCCGGACCCGCCCGGGCCGGCGCGCCCGCCGACCTTCCGGCTGCTCGGCGCCGCCAAGCGTCCGGCCGAGGTGGAAATCGCAACCAACCCGCGCGCCCGCTCCGCGCGCCTGCGCGCCGCCGAACGAACCGAGGCGCCGGCCTGGCCGACCCCGTTCGACGACACCGGTCGGAGGGCGGCATGAGCGCCATGAATATTCATCGGCACGGCATCCTCTGGCGTCGGGGCGCGACGGTCCTGTTCGTCGTTCTCGCCGGTGCGCTCAGTTTCGGCCTCTACGTGGTCAAGCACCGGGTCATCGCTCTCGAAAGCCGGTTGAACGAGATCAACCGCGACATCGCCCGCGACCTTCGGGCGATCCACGTGCTGCGGGCAGAATGGAGCTATCTCAACCAACCCGCGCGCCTGCGCGAGCTGGCCGGCCGGCACCTCGGCATGGCGCCGGCTACCGGCCGCCAGTTCGGAACTCTTGCCGATCTGCCGCCGGTGGTCGCGGGCGAAAGCGGCGGCGCGGGCGAAGGCGAGAATAGGGTCGATACGCGCGTCAGCCTTGCCGGCGAAAGGATGAAGCCGTGATCCGCCGGGCATTCGCCGTCGAGGGCGCCGGTCGCCAGGCGCTCGAAACCGGGCGCAACCGCCTGGTGGTCGCGGGCGCGGTGATCGCGTTCGCCTTCGTCGCGGTCGCCGTCCGCCTGGTCGACGTCGCCGTGCTCAAGGGGGGCGAACCGCGCATCGCCCGCTCGACGCCCCCCCACGCCGCCACCGCGCGCGCCGACATCGTCGACCGTAACGGCGTGCTGTTGGCGACCAGCCTGCCGGTGGTATCGCTGTCGGCCAATCCACGCATGGTTCTCGACGCGGCCGAAGCGGCGGCCAAGCTCGCCGCCTTGTTTCCCGACCTGGACCGCGAGCAGGTCGCGGCCAAGCTCGCCTCGTCCGCGCGCTTTGTCTGGATCAAGCGCAACCTGACGCCCCGCCAGCAGTACGAGGCCAACCGCCTCGGCATTCCCGGACTCGAATTCCAGCATGCCGAACGCCGCGTCTATCCGCAGGGCCGCGCGGCGGCGCACGTGCTGGGGCTGACCGACGTCGACGGGCGCGGCATCGCCGGCATCGAGCGCAAGTTCGAGGCGCGCCTCGCCGACGGCGACGGTCCGATCGAACTTTCGCTTGACGTTCGCATCCAGGACATCCTGCGCGGGGAATTGGCGCGCCAGATGGAGGAATTCCGCGCCATCGGCGCCGCCGGCGTGGTGCTCGACGCGCGCACCGCCGAAGTGCTGGCGATGGTGTCGCTGCCCGATTTCGACGCCAACGATTCGTCCGCCGTCGCCGGCACCGACGTCGCCTTCAACCGCGTCACCAAGGGCGTCTACGAGATGGGCTCGACCTTCAAGTTGTTCACCGCCGCCATGGCGCTCGATTCCGGCACGGTGGGCTTGGGCGACGGCTACGACGCCAGCCGTCCGATCCAGATTTCCCGCTTCACCATCACCGATTACAAGGGCAAGAACCGCTGGCTGTCGGTGCCGGAAATCCTGGTCTATTCCTCCAACATCGGCGCGGCCAAGATGGCCCTCGACGTCGGCCCCAAGTTGCAGCGCGAATATCTCGCCAACTTTGGCATGCTCAAGGCCCCGCCGGTGGAACTGCCCGAAACCGGCGCGCCGCTCGCGCCCGCGCGCTGGCGCGAGATCAACGCCATGACCATCTCCTACGGCCACGGCCTCGCCGTCAGCCCGCTGCAACTGGCGAACGGCGTCGCCGCCATCGTCAACGGCGGAATTCTGCGCCCGGTCACTATCCTGAAGCGCGCGCCGAGCGAGGTGTTCGAAGGCACGGTCGCCATCGACGAAGAAACCTCGCGCCGGATGCGCGAACTGATGCGGCTTGCGGTCGTGCACGGCACCGGCAAGAACGCCGACGCCAAGGGCTACGCCGTCGGCGGCAAGACCGGCACCGCCGACAAGCAGATGGGGCGCGGCTACCGCCGCGACGCGCGCATGGCGTCCTTTGTCGGCGCGTTTCCGATTCACGATCCCCGCTTCGTGGTGCTGGCGATGATCGACGAGCCGAAGGGCAACGCCTCGACCCACGGTTACGCCACCGGCGGCTGGATCGCCGCGCCGGTGGTGCGCCGGATCGTCGAGCGGCTGGCGCCGCTCGCCGGGCTCGCGCCCGACGACACCATCGCCGACCCGCCCATGCCACTGGCAAGATCGCGCGCCGCCGATCGTATGGCCGCCGGCGGACACGCCCCCCACCCTAGCCCTCCCCCGCAAGGGGGGAGGGAATTCAAAAAGTCCCCCTCCCCCTCGATGGGGGAGGGGTGGGGTGGGGGTGAGACGATCGTTTCCGAAATCCGGCGCGGAGGTGGCGTTGAGACTCATTGAATTGACCCGGGGACTGGCCGACATCGCGGTCGCGTCGGGTGCCGATCAGGAGATCGCGGGCCTGAGCGCGGATTCGCGCGCGATCCGGCCTGGGTTTCTGTTCGCAGCCCTGCCCGGAACCAAGGTCGACGGCGCACAATTCATCGCCGACGCCCTCGCGCGCGGCGCGATCGCGGTTCTGGCCCGGCCGGAGCACGCGGCCGCCGCGTCGAACACGCGCGCCGCTTTCCTCGCCGCCGACAATCCCCGGCAGATCTACGCCCGGCTCGCGGCCCGGTTTTTCGCCCGTCAGCCCGCGGTCGTCGCTGCCGTGACCGGAACCAACGGCAAGACCTCGACCGTTCATTTCCTGCGCCAGATGTGGTCGCAACTCGATTTGCGCGCGGCCAGCGTCGGCACCCTCGGCATCGTCGGCGCCGGAGGCGAAACCTTGCGTCCCGGCGGATTGACCACGCCCGATCCGGCGGAACTGCATCGGGCGCTTCGCGATCTTGCCGACGGCGGCGTCGATCATCTGGCGATCGAGGCGTCCAGCCACGGCCTCGACCAATACCGTCTCGACGGCGTGCGCCTGACGGCCGCCGCGTTCACCAATCTGACCCGCGACCACCTCGATTACCACCGCGATATGGACGCCTATCTCGCCGCCAAGCGCCGCCTGTTCGTCGAATTGCTGCCCAACGGCGCGACCGCCGTGGTGCGCCTCGGTGCGCCCGGGGCGGACGCGATCCTTGCCGCCTGCCGCGCGCGCAAACTGAAAATCGTCACCTACGGCGGCGCCGGAGCGGATCTCGAACCTCGCGCCATCGTGCCGTCGCCCGGCGGCCAGCACCTCGATCTCGCCGTGTTCGGCGTGAAAAGCTCGGTCGAATTCCCGTTGCCCGGCGCCTTCCAGGCGGAAAACGCGCTCTGCGCCCTCGGCCTCGCGCTCGCCTGCGGCGCCGATCCGGCGCGCGCCGAAGCAACGCTGACTCGCCTCACGAGCGTGCCGGGGCGGCTGGAAAAGGCTGGCGTATCGCGCGCGGGCGGTGCCGTCTACGTCGATTACGCCCACACCCCGGACGCGCTCGCCAACGTGCTGGCGGCGCTGCGCCCGCACGCCACCGGCAGGCTCGCGGTTGTGTTCGGCTGCGGCGGCGAGCGCGATCCCGGCAAGCGCGCGGAGATGGGCCGCATCGCCGCGCGTCTCGCCGACGCCGTGATCGTCACCGACGACAACCCGCGCGGCGAGGACGCCGCCCAAATCCGCCGCGCCGTCCTCGGCGCCTGTCCGGGCGCGGACGAGATTGCCGACCGCCGCCTCGCGATCCGCGCTGCCATCGCTCGTCTTCGCGCCGGAGACGTATTGGTGCTGGCGGGCAAGGGCCACGAGCGCTACCAAATCGTCGGAACCGAATCGCACCCGTTCGACGACGCGGCCGAGGCGCGCGCCGCCTTGGCGGAGGCCGGCGTATGACCGCGAACAAATCCACCGCCGTTTTGTGGACCGCGGCCGAGGCGTCGCTCGCGACCCACGGCGTCACCTTCGAGGGCAACTGGCGGGCGACGGGCGTTTCCATCGACACCCGCACCCTGGAGCCGGGGGATCTGTTCGTCGCGCTCCGGGGCCCGCGCCACGACGGCCACGATTTCGTCGCCGAGGCGCTCAGGCGCGGCGCGGCCGCGGCCGCGGTCGCTTACTCGCCCGGCGGGGTCGAGCCCGGCGCGCCGCTGCTGCGCGTCGCCGACACCCAGGCCGCGCTCGAGGCGCTCGGTCGCGCCGCGCGCGCGCGCGCGGATGCGCGCATCGCCGCCGTCACTGGCAGCGTCGGCAAGACCGGAGTCAAGGAGGCGCTGCGCCACGTGCTCTCGCGCCAGGGCCTGACGTCCGCCAGCATCGGCAGCTACAACAACCTGTGGGGCGTGCCGCTCAGCCTCGCGCGCATGCCGCGCGAGGCCGCCTTCGGTGTGTTCGAGATCGGCATGAACCACGCGGGCGAGATCACGCCGTTGGTCAAGATGGTGCGTCCCAACGTGGCGATCGTGACCGCAATCGCGCCGGTGCACATCGAATTTTTTCCGAACCTGGAAGCGATCGCCGACGCCAAATCGGAAATCTTTTTCGGCGTGGAGCTGGGCGGGGCGGCGGTGCTGCCGGCCGAAAGCCCGTTCTTTAATCGCCTGCTGGCGTCCGCCCGCGCCGCCGGCATCGAGCGCATCGTTTCCTTCGGCGAAACCGACCGGCCCGAGGTAACGGTGCGCGCGCGCAGCTTCGACCTTATGGCCGACGGCTCGGCGGTCGTGGCCGACGTGGCGGGCCGCCGCATGGCGTACCGCATTTCCCTCGCGGGCCGGCATTGGGTCGCCAACAGCCTCGTGGTGCTGGCCACCGTCCACGCCCTCGGCGCCGACGTCGATGCCGCCGCCGTCGCGCTTGGAGATCTGCCGGCGATGAAGGGGCGGGGCGAACGCCACCGCGTCGCCCTCGCCGGAGGGGAGTATCTGCTGATCGACGAAAGCTACAACGCCTCGCCCGCGTCGGTGGCGGCCGCGCTCGCCGCCGCGGGCCAGGTGCCGCCGGGGTCGGGCGGGCGGCGGATCGCCGTGCTCGGCGACATGCTGGAATTGGGCGACGCGGCCGACGCCCTCCACGCCGGGCTGGCGGAACCGTTGCGACAAGCCGGTTTCGATCTGGTCTTTACGGCGGGCCCGCGCATGGCCATTCTCGCCCGCGCGCTGCCCGCCGCGATGCGGGCCGAGCACGCCGACGGCGCCGAGGCGCTGGCGCCCAAGGTGGCCGCTGCGCTCCGGCCGGGCGACGTGGTCGTGGTCAAGGGCTCGGCCGGCAGCCGCATGGGCGTCGTCGTCGCCCGGCTGCTCGGAAAAACCGCCAAGGGCGCCTGAGGGTCATCGTATGCTCTACCATCTTCTCGTTCCGCTCAGCGACCAGTTCGGCGTGCTCAACGTCTTCCGCTACCTCACGTTCCGCACCGGCGGCGCGGTCATCACCGCGCTCGCCATCAGTTTTCTGATCGGGCCGGCGATGATCCGCATGCTGCGCCAGCAGCAATCCGAGGGCCAGCCGATCCGCGACGACGGACCGGAAAGCCATTTCCTGACCAAGAAGGGCACGCCGACCATGGGCGGGCTCCTGATCCTGATTGCGCTGGTGGCGGCGACGTTGTTGTGGGCGGATCTCCGCAACCGTTACGTCTGGGCGACGCTCGGCGTCACGGTGGCGTTCGGCCTGATCGGCTTCATCGACGACTACATCAAGGTGGTGCAGAAGCACAGCCGCGGGCTCTCGGCGCGGATCAAGTTTTTGTTCGAGATCGCGATCGCGGTGGTGGCGGTGCTGTGGATCGTCTCGATCGCGCCGCCGCCGCTGGCGACGGCGGTGGCGGTGCCGTTCTTCAAGGCGGTCCTGATCAAGCTGGGCGGCCTGTTCATCGTCTTCGCCGCGTTCGTCGTGGTCGGAACGTCGAATGCCGTCAACCTGACCGACGGCCTCGACGGGCTCGCCATCGTGCCGGTGATGATCGCGACCGGCGTGTTCGCCCTGATCGCCTACCTGGTCGGCAACACGGTGTTCGCCAATTACTTGCAGCTCCATTACGTGCCCGGCGCGGGCGAACTGGCGGTCTTCTGCGGCGCCCTGGTCGGGGCCGGGCTCGGCTTTCTCTGGTTCAACGCGCCGCCGGCGCGCGTGTTCATGGGCGATACCGGTTCGCTTGCGCTCGGCGGCGCGCTCGGCACCATCGCGGTGGTGACCAAGCACGAGCTGGTGCTGGCGGTGGTGGGCGGGCTGTTCGTGCTGGAAACGGTCTCGGTCATCGTCCAGGTGGTGTCGTTCAAGCTGACCGGCAAGCGCGTGTTCCGCATGGCGCCGCTGCACCATCATTTCGAGAAGAAGGGCTGGGCCGAACCGACCATCGTCATCCGCTTCTGGATCATCGCCGCGATCCTGGCGCTGGCGGGTCTCGCGACCCTGAAGTTGAGGTAGAGACGGAAAGATGATCGAGGTCTATCCCTTCGCCGGATTGCCGGTCGCGGTGTTCGGGCTCGGCAAGTCCGGGATCGCGGCGGCCAAGGCGCTGGCTCAGGGCGGGGCCGAGGTCTGGGCCTGGGACGATAGCGAGGACGCGCGCGCCCGCGCCCGCGCCGAAGGAGTACCGTTGGTCGACTTATATATATGCAATTGGCGGGAGCTGACCTCGCTGGTGCTCAGCCCCGGGGTTCCGCTCCACCACCCGGCGCCGCACCGGGTGGTGGGACTCGCCCGCGCCGCCGGCTGCGAGATCATCGGCGACGTCGAGCTGTTGGCCCGTTGCATGCGCGAGCCGGCCTACGTCGGCGTCACCGGCACCAACGGCAAGTCCACCACCACCGCGCTGATCGGGCATATCTTCAAGACCTCGGGCCGGATCGCGGAAGTCGGCGGCAACATCGGCACGCCGGCGCTCGATTTGCATCCGCTCGGGCCGGACGGCGCTTACATCCTCGAAATGTCCTCCTACCAACTGGAACTCACGTTCTCGATCACCTTCGACGTCGCCGTGCTGCTCAACATCACCCCCGACCATCTCGACCGGCACGGCGACATGGCGGGCTACGTTGCCGCCAAGCGGCTCATCTTCCACCGCCAGACCAAGCCGCGGGTGGCGGTGATCGGCGTCGACAATCCCGAGTGCGAAAAAATCCACCGCGACCTCAAGGCCGCCGACGAGCAGGAGGTAATTCCGATTTCGTCGGGCAGGCGCATCGACGGCGGCGTCTTTGCTCTCGACGGCACGCTCTATGACGGCGCGTTCGTCGGCCGGGGGCGCGAGCCGGTCGCGGTCGCCAATCTCGCGGCATGCCGCACGCTGCCCGGCGCCCACAACGCCCAGAACGCGGCCGCGGCCTATGCCGCGTGCGTCGCCGCCGGGATCGATCCGAGCGTGACGGTGGCGTGCCTCCGTAGCTTTCCCGGCTTGGCGCACCGCCAGGAAACTATCGCCGTCATCGACGGCGTCGCCTACGTCAACGACAGCAAGGCGACCAACGCCGACGCGGCGGCCAAGGCGCTCGCCTGCTATCCGCGCGTCTACTGGATCGCTGGCGGACGAGCAAAAGAGGGCGGGCTTGCCGCGTGCACGCCCTATCTTGATCGCGTCCGCCGCGCCTTTCTGATCGGCGAGGCGGCAGACGGGTTTGCCAAGATTCTCGACGGCAAAGTTCCTACCACCCGTTCCGGCGATCTCCCTTCGGCGCTCGCCCAGGCGCGCGAGGCCGCGCTGGCTGATGGGGAGGGAGGCGTGGTGTTGCTTTCGCCCGCGTGCGCGTCGTTCGACCAGTTCGCCAACTTCGAGGCGCGCGGACTGGCCTTCCGCAAGCTGGTCGAGGCGTTGCCCGGCCGGCGCACGGAGCCGGAAGAAATCTCCGTCGCGCCGCAACCGAAAAGGTCCCGCCCATGACGCCGTTCGCCCGCACCGACAACAGCTTGCTCGCCCGCTGGTGGTGGACCGTGGATCGCTGGACGCTGGGCGCGGTCGTCATCCTGCTTGCCCTCGGCGCGGTGCTGACCATGGCGGCCTCGCCCGCGGTCGCCGAGCGGCTCGGGCTCGATCCTTTCTATTTCGTCCGCCGCCAGTTCCTGTTCCTGGCGCTGGGCTTCGCTCTGATGCTGGCGGTTTCCTTCCTCTCGCCGCAGGGGGTGAAGCGCCTCGGCGCGGTGTTGCTCGCCGCCTCGGTCGTGATGCTGGTGGTGGTGCTGTTCAAGGGGGTCGAGATCAAGGGCGCGGTGCGGTGGATCCAGATCGCCGGCGTTTCGCTGCAGCCGGCCGAATTCGTCAAGCCTGCCTTCGCCGTGGTCGCGGCCGGGTTGTTCGCGCGAAGGCGCCTGGACGAGCGCTTCCCCGGCTTCGCGCTGGCGGGCGTGCTGTTCGCCATGATCGCGGCGTTGCTGCTGCTGCAGCCCGACGTCGGCCAGACGCTGCTGATCGCGGCGGTGTGGGGCGTGCAGTTCTTCCTCGCCGGGCTGCCGCTGGTGCTGGTGGCGGCGATCGGGCTTGCCTTCATCGGCGCCAGCGTCGGCGCCTATTTCGCCTTCGCACACGTCCAGGCCCGGGTCGACCGCTTCCTCGATCCCTCGGGCAGCGAGGGCTTCCAGGTGTCGCGCGCGCTGGACGCGCTCCGCAACGGCGGGCTGTTCGGGCGCGGACCGGGCGAGGGCCAGGTCAAGCGCGTGCTCCCCGACGCGCACGCCGATTTCATTTTCGCGGTGGTCGGCGAGGAATTCGGCGCCATCGTCGGCTTGATCCTGATCAGCCTCTTTCTGTTTCTGGTTCTGCGCGGCTTCGCGCGCGCGCTGCGCGACTGGGATTTGTTCGTGGTGATCGCAGTCGCGGGACTCCTGGTCCAGTTCGGTCTGCAGGCAATCATCAACATGGCCTCCGCCATCAATCTGATGCCGCCGAAAGGGATGACCTTGCCGTTCGTGTCCTATGGCGGTTCCTCGACGCTTGGCATCGCGCTCGGCGTCGGCATGGTGCTGGCGCTGACCCGCGAGCGGCCCGGCGAGCGGACCGCGCAAGGACGGAGTCCGCGATGACTTCGACCATTGCGCTGGCGGCGGGCGGCACCGGCGGGCACCTGTTCCCGGCGGAAGCGCTCGCGGCCGAATTGCAAGGGCGCGGCTTCGCCCCGGTGCTGGTGACCGACGCGCGCGGCAGGCCGCTGACCCTGCCGCAAGGCCAGGCGCCGACCCATCGCGTCGCCGGCGGCGGCCTCGCCGGCAAGAATTTGTGGAGCCAACTCAAGGCCGTGTTCGCCATCGGCCTCGGCGCGGCGCAGGCGTTCCGTCTGCTCGGCCGTATTGGTGCCAAGGCGGTGGTCGGCTTTGGCGGCTACGCCTCGTTTCCGACCGTGCTCGCTGCCCAGGCGCGCGGCATTCCGACCGCGATCCACGAACAGAACGCCGTGCTCGGGCGTGCCAACCGATTGCTCGCGCGTGGCGCCAAGCGCATCGCCACCTCGTTCGCCGCGACTCGGGGCCTGCCCGCGAACGCGAGTCCGCGCGCGGTGGCGACCGGCATGCCGGTGCGCCCGCAGGTGACGGCGCTGGCGGCGATGCCCTACCGTCCGCCCGAAGCCGGCCGGCCGCTCGCGCTCCTGGTGATCGGCGGCAGCCAAGGCGCCCGTGTTTTCGCCGACACGGTGCCGGGGGCGATCGCGCGCCTCTCCGACGACGTGCGCGGCCGACTGCGCGTCGTCCAGCAATGCCGGCCCGAGGACGTGGAGCGTACGCGTGCCGCCTACGCCGCCATGAGCGTCGCCGCCGAAATTGCGCCTTTCTTCACCGATGCGCCCGCGCGGATGATCGAGGCCCAGCTGGTGGTCGCGCGTTCGGGGGCCTCCACCGTCGCCGAACTCGCCGTCCTCGGCCGCCCGGCGATTTTGGTTCCCTACCGCTACGCCGCCGATGACCATCAGCGCGCCAACGCCCGCGCGTTCGCCGATGCGGGTGCCGCCTGGATGCTGGCGGAAGAAACGCTCACGCCCGAATCGCTCGCCGCCGAACTCACGCGCCTCCTCGCCGACCCCGTCGGCCTCGCCCGCGCCGCGGCCCAGGCCCGCGCCCAGGCCAAGCCCGACGCGGCGCGCGCGCTCGCCGACGCGGTGATCGCCCTGATGCCGGTGGAAAGGTCTTTGCCATGATCGCCATTCCGCTTTCCATCGGCGTCATCCATTTCGTTGGCATCGGCGGCATCGGCATGAGCGGCATCGCCGAGGTGCTGCACAGCCTCGGTTACAAGGTGCAGGGTACCGACCAGAGCGACAGCGCCAACGTCAAGCGCCTCAAGGACCTCGGCATCCCGATCGCGGTCGGCCACGACGCCGGCCACTTGGGCGAGGCGCAGGTGGTGGTGGTGTCCTCGGCGGTCAAGCCCGACAATCCCGAGGTGGTCGCCGCGCGCCAGCGCCTGATCCCGGTGGTGCGCCGCGCCGAAATGCTGGCCGAGCTGATGCGGCTCAAATGGTCGGTGGCGGTCGGCGGCACCCATGGCAAGACCACCACCACGTCGCTGATCGCCGCCGTGCTCGACGCCGCCGGCTACGATCCGACCGTGGTCATCGGCGGCATCATCAACGCCTGGGGCAGCAACGCGCGCCTCGGCAAGGGCGGCTGGCTGGTGGCCGAGGCCGACGAATCGGACGGTACCTTCGTCAAGCTGCCGGCGACCGTCGCCGTGGTCACCAACATCGACCCCGAGCACCTCGATCACTACAAGACCTTCGACGCGCTACGCGCCGCCTTCGTCGCCTTCGTCGAGAACATCCCGTTCTACGGCTTCGCGGCATTGTGCATCGATCACCCGGAGGTCCAGGCGATGCTGCCGCGCGTGGCGGATCGCAAGATCGTTACCTACGGTTTCAGCCCGCAGGCCGACGTGCGCGCGGTCAACGTCCAACCCGGTCCCGATGGTAGTTGCTACGACATCCTGATCGCCGATCGCAAGGGCGGCGCGCCGAAAAAGATCGAGGGCATGTACCTGCCCATGCTCGGTGTTCACAACGTCGAGAACTCGCTGGCGGCGACGGCGGTCGCTCACCGCATGGGCATCGAGGAATCCGTCCTGCGGCGCGCCTTTGCCGAATTCAAGGGCGTCAAGCGCCGCTTCACCCGCGTCGGCGAGGCGAACGGCGTCGCGGTGATCGACGACTACGCCCACCACCCGGTCGAGATCGCCGCCGTGCTCAAGGCCGCGCGCACCGCGACCAAGGGCCGCGTGATCGCGGTGGTGCAGCCGCACCGCTACACGCGGCTGCACGACTTGTTCGAAAGCTTCTGCACCTGTTTCAACGATGCCGACGCGGTGATCGTCGCCGACGTCTACCCGGCGGGCGAAGCGCCGATTCCGGGCGCCGACCGCGATTCTCTGGTCGAAGGCCTGCGTCGGCGCGGACACCGCCAGGTGATCGCCCTTTCCGGGGCCGACGCGCTCGCGCGAACCGTCGCGCCGCTGGCCGCTTCCGGCGATCTGGTGGTTTGCCTCGGCGCCGGGTCGATCACCGCCTGGGCGCACGCGCTGCCGGGGGAACTCGCCGGGCTGCTTCCGATCCGGGGCAGTCGTTCATGACCGCCGCGCCGAAAATGGCGGAAGGCTTGCTCGGGCGGCTGCCGCCGGTGCGCGGACGCTACACGGCCGACGCGGCTTTGGGCCGCGTCACCTGGTTCCGCGCCGGAGGCAACGCCGAGGTGCTGTTCCGGCCCGCCGATGTCGACGATCTCGCCCAATTCCTGGCGCGCAGGCCCAAGGACGTGGCGCTGACCGTGATCGGGGTCGGATCGAATCTGCTGGTGCGCGACGGCGGCGTGCCCGGCGTGACCATCCGCTTGGGACGCGAATTCGCCAACGTGGCATGCGAAGGGGTGCGCGTGCATGCGGGCGCGGCGGTGCTCGATTCCTCGGTCGCGCTGGCCGCGGCGGCTGCCGGCATCGCCGGGCTCGAATTCCTCTCGGGCGTGCCCGGCACCGTCGGCGGGGCGCTGCGCATGAACGCGGGTTGCTTCGGACGCGAGATGAAGGACGTGACGGCGGCGGCGACGGCCCTCGACCGCGACGGCTGTCTCCGCGACTTCGACAACGCCGGACTCGGTTTTGCCTACCGGCGTTCGGGCATCCCCGAGGATTGGATTTTCGTTTCCGCGATCCTGCAAGGCGAGGCAGGCGATCCCGCCATCATCGCCCAACGCCTCGCCGACATCCGTGCGCGCCGCGAGGAAAGTCAGCCCGGCCGCGCCGCCACCGGCGGCAGCACGTTCAAGAACCCTCTGGGCAAGAAGGCGTGGGAACTGATTGACCGCGCCGGCTGCCGGGGCTTGAAGCGCGGCGCGGCGATGGTCTCGGACAAGCACTGCAACTTCCTCATCAATACCGGAGGCAGCAGCGCCGACGACATCGAGCGCCTGGGCGAAGAGGTGCGCGCGCGGGTTCGCGCCGCGACTGGCGTCGACCTCGAATGGGAAATCCGCCGCATCGGCCGCCCGGCCGGCGGCGGCGAAGCGAAAAAGGCCTAAAGCATGACGCGATCATTTGGAATCGTCACCCCGGACGGCCCGCAGGGTCGATCCGGGGCCTATGCCCATCTGAAGGCTGGATTCCCGTTTGCGCGGGAATGACAAACCCAGGAAAGGCGGTACCGGACCATGGCCAAACACATCGCGGTCCTGATGGGCGGCTGGTCGGCCGAGCGCGCGGTCTCGCTGGTCAGCGGCGCGGCCGTAACCCACGCCCTGCAACGGCTCGGCATGCGGGCGACGGCGATCGACGTGCAGCGCGACATGGGTGCCTTGATGACGCGGCTGTTTCCCCGGCCCGACGCGGTGTTCAACGCGCTGCACGGGCGCTGGGGCGAGGACGGATGCGTGCAGGGCCTGCTCGACATTCTCGGCATTCCCTACACCCACTCGGGCCGGCTGGCCTCGGCGCTAGCCATGGACAAGCCGACCGCCAAGCGCCTGTTCGCGACCGAAGGCTTGCGCGTGCCCGAACACGTGCTGGCGACGCGGGCGGAGATTCTCGCCGCCGATCCGCTGCCTCGGCCCTATGTGGTCAAGCCGCGCGACGAAGGTTCCAGCGTCGGCGTGGTGATCGTGCGCGAGGGCGACAACGCGCCCCCCACCATCCCCGAGGGCGACGCTCTCCATCGCCCGCTGATGGTCGAACGCTTTATCCCCGGGCGCGAGCTGACCGTGGCGGTGATGGGCAACCGGCCGCTCGCCGTGACCGAAATCACCACCGGGCGGGGGTTCTACGATTACGACGCCAAGTACGCCCCCGGGGGGTCGAGCCACGCGGTTCCGGCCCAAATCCCGAAGAAAGTCTACGACGAGGCGCTGGCGATGGGGCTTGCCGCCCACCGGGCCTTGGGGTGCCGGGGGGTGTCCCGGGCCGACCTCCGCTACGACGGGCGGCGGATTTATTTACTCGAAGTCAACACACAGCCGGGTATGACCTCCACATCGCTGGTGCCGGAACAGGCGGCCCACGTCGGGATTTCGTTTGACGAGCTGGTGCGCTGGATGGTGGACAACGCGGAGTGCGACGGATGAGCGAAACCAAACGGTCAAGCCCGCGACCCAAGGTGCGCCGGGCGCTGAAGCGCAAAGTTGCGCTTGCGTTCGTCCTGGTCCTGCTCGCGGGCGCCGGCGTCGCCAGTTATGCCGCGTGGCGGGACGGCCACGCGGCGCGCATCGCCGATCGCGCGCGCGTCGTCGCCGTCGCCGCCGCGGCCGAAATCGGTTTCCGCGTCGACGACGTGCTGGTGTTGGGACGCGCCGAGACGCCCCACGCCGACCTGCTTGCCCGGCTCGCGGTCGCGCGCGGCTCGCCGCTGTTCGCCTTCGACGCCGATGCCGCCCGCCGCCGCCTGGAGGAATTGCCATGGGTGCGCCGCGCCAGCGTCAGCCGCATGTGGCCCGCGACGATCGTGGTGCGGATCGAGGAACGCGAGCCGTTGGCGCTGTGGCAGCACCAAGGCCGCTTCGCGCTGATCGACCGCGACGGCCAAGTTATTTTGCGAAACGGATTGGAGCGGTTCAATCACCTGCCAGTGGTGGTGGGCGAGGACGCGCCCCTCCACGCCCGCGCCATTCTCGCCACGCTCGCGACCGAGCCCGACCTGATGAAACGGGTGACGGCGGCGGTGCGCGTCGGCGGCCGGCGCTGGAACGTGCGCATGGACGGTGTCGTCGACGTGCAGTTGCCCGAAGACGATCCCGCCGCCGCGTGGAGGCGGCTCGCCGAATACGAACGCGGCCAGGGCGTGCTCGGCCGCGACGTGCGCGTGCTCGATTTGCGTTTGCCCGACCGCCTGATCGTCCGCACCCGCGGAGCCGACAAGGAAACCTGAACGGCCATCACCCCCAATCCCCAACGGATTGCCAAGGAAGAATCCCCATGCATTCGAAGAAAAAGAAAAACGGCGCGCCCAAGACCCGCAGCGGCCTGGTCGCCGCCCTCGACGTCGGCACCACCAAGGTCTGCTGCCTGATCGCCAAGCCGGGCGGGGCGGACAGGCCCGCGCGCGTGGTCGGCATCGGCCACCAAGCGGCGCGCGGCCTGCGCGCGGGCGCGATCGTCGACCTGGAAGGGGTCGAATCCTCGGTCCGCGCCGCGGTCGAAGCGGCCGAACAGATGGCCGGCGAAAACATCCGCCACGTGGTGGTCAACTACTCGGGCGTCGGCGTCGCCTCGCGCCTGATCGCCTACGAAGTCGCCATTGGCGGCCACGCCATCGGCGACGCGGACGTGCGCCGGGTGATGGATCCGGAAGCCGCGCTCGAAGGCAAGCCCGCCGATCACGAACTGCTGCACGCGATCCCGGTCGGCTACGCGATCGACGGCACGCGCGGGGTGCGCGATCCGCGCGGACTCTACGGCCAACGCCTGGGCGTGAACGTGCACGTGATCACGGCGCCGGGAGCGGCGCTGCGCAATCTGACCACGGCGGTGGCGCGCGGGCATCTCGACGTGGAGCAGGTGGTGGCGGGCGCTTACGCCTCGGCGCTGGCGAGCCTGGTCGAGGACGAAATCCAGCTCGGCGTCACGCTCATCGACATGGGCGGCGGCACCACTTCGGTCGCGGTGTTCTTCGACGGCGAACTGGTGCACGCCGATTGCGTGCCGGTCGGCGGCATGCACGTCACCAACGACATCGCGCGCGGGCTCTCGACTCCGTTGGCGGGTGCCGAACGCCTGAAGACGCTGTATGCCAGCGTGCTGCCGTCGCCCTCCGACGATCGCGAGATGATCGCCGTGCCCCTGATCGGGGAGGAGAACGCGGCCGAGCCGCACCAGATTCCGCGCTCGCTGCTGGTCGGCATCGTGCGGCCCCGGATCGAGGAAATCCTCGAACTGGTGCGTCAGCGGCTCGAGGCCGCCGGCTTCGACAAGACCGCCGGGCGGCGCGTGGTGCTGACCGGCGGCGCCTCGCAGCTCTCCGGCGTGCGCGAGCTGGTCGCGCGCATGCTCGATCGCCAGGTGCGCCAGGGCCGGCCCAAGGCGATCGAGGGCTTGGCCGAAGCGGTGAGCGGTCCCGCCTTCTCGACCGCGGCCGGCCTGCTCGAATTCGCGCTCAAGACCCCGCGCGCGGCGGAAGCGGCGGCACTCGCCGCGGGCGAGCACCATTCGGGGCGCTTCGGCCGCTTGGGCCAGTGGCTCCGGGAGAATTTTTAGGAACCGGCCGTCCGAACTGTAGTCTTTCAACGGTTCCGGATCATCGTCATAGATCCTAATGGCGAGACAGCCGCGCCGTATGGTTAATCGTCCGTTCACCATGTTCGCCTGAAAATTGTCCGATTGAGTGGGGCAGCCGCTTCCTTCTCGGAGCGGCGACTTGCTTGCGCGTGGACAGGAACGATGGGCGAAGGTCTCGGCTTTTCGACCATACGCGGCACGGTCGCGGGCGCTGTCGCGCTATTTGTCGCTGGCGGCGCGGTCGCCGAACCGCGCGACAAACCGCCGATGGCCGAAACAGAGATGGCGCTCCATGATCCGCTCCCGCGCGAGGAAGTGCCGACGGGACCGGGCGTGCGCGCCGGGTCCTTCGTCTTGTTCCCCGTGCTCGGCCTCGGTGAAACCTTCGACGACAACATCTTCGCCAGTCGCGACGATCGCAAGGCCGACTTCGTCCGCACCGTTTCGCCCGCGCTGATCGCGGTGACCGAAGGCAAGGACCGCTTCGCCCGCCTGCAGATCGGCGCGGAGGCTGGGCTCTATAAATGGCATAGCAGCGAGAACTATTTCGACGGGCATCTCTCCGCCGAGAGCCGCATGTCCCTCTCCGCCGCGACGCAGATCTTCGGCGGCGCCTGGGCCGGACGCGACCATGAGGAAAGAGAATCGCCCAACGAAGTCTTCGGCCGCGAACCGACGCGTTATTTCGATCTGCGCGGCTACGGCGGCGTCCGCCACCGGATGGAAAATCTGACGCTGACGGCGGGCGGCCGGGTCGAACGGCTTGATTTCCGCGACACCAGCGCCGCCGGCGGCGCCATCAACAACGACGATCGCGACCGGAACATCCTCGGCGGCGGCGTTCAGGCGTCTTACGCGCTGATGGACGGATTCGAGCCGTTTATCCAGGCGGGCTTGATCGCGCGCCGTTACGACGATGCCCGCGACGACAACGGCTTCGCCCGCGATTCGACCGGCATGCGCTTTTTGGCCGGGGCGCGGTTCCGCCCCGCGCCCAACATTCTCGCCCAGGCCTTCGCCGGGCTGATGATCCAGAACTACGACGACGCCCGGCTCAAGGACATCCGCCGCCCCGCGCTGGGCGCGTCCCTCAACTGGACGCTCGCGCCCGAAACGCGCCTTGGCGCGATCCTGGACCGCGCCCTCGACGAAACGACGCTGTCCGGCGCGTCGGGTATCGTGGATACGACCGCCGCGCTGTTTTTGCGTCATGGCTTCACCGACCGGATCGCCGCCAACCTGCGACTTGGCCTGACGCGCAGCGAATTTCCCGGGGCGGGGCGAGTCGACGATCTCGCTTTCGTCGGCGGAACCGTGTCGTGGCGAATCAATTCGCGCTTCTATCTGATCGGAGAGTATACTTGGACCGGCCAGACCTCGACCGCAGACGGCGAAGCTTATCGCCGCAATCGTGTATTGCTGGGTCTGGAAGGACGGTTCTAGGTGATCCTCCGCCGCGCGATTCTTTCGGCAACGGTTGTTCTTGCGTTTGCGGCCATTGCGGTGGACGCAGCGGCGGGCTCACGCCTTGGACCCGACAGCTCGGTTTTCCTCGCCCAATCGAAGGGCAAGGGCGGCGGCACGCCCCCCGGACAGGGCGGCGAACCGCCTGGCGGCGGCGGTCCGCCCGGGGGCGATCCGCCGGGCCAGGGCGGCACGCCCCCTGGTCAAGGCGGCACGCCTCCCGGGCAGCAGGACCAGCCCGGGACTCCCTCGACTCCCGCGACCGATCATGAATCCGGCGTGCACGGAACGCGCGGCCGCGACAGCAGCGGCTTCGGTTCGCCGTCAGGTCTGCGCGGACTCGATCCGGTTCCGCAAGGCCGCTGAAAAACCGTTCGCCTGATCCGATCCGCGAAAATCCCGGACCGGATTTTTCCTCGGTCCGCCGGGCTGCATATATACATTAATATCAAGTAGTTATGGACAGGTAATCCGGCCGGGCGCCTTCAGGCGCCGTTTTTTGACCCGGCTTGGGATTTGTTCCGCCCCATCAGGGCCGCAAAACGCCCGTTTCGGTAACGGCTTATCAACCATTGGGCGGCATTCTGGCGCGAGTGCAAGACCCCTGGAGATTCGGACAATGACCATCAACTTGAGCCTCCCTTCCTCCGACGCGCCCGCCGCGACAGACCCGGCCGAGCTGCGCCCACGCATCACCGTCCTCGGCATCGGCGGCGCCGGCGGCAACGCCGTCAACAACATGATCCGCCTCGAGCTTCAGGGAGTCGATTTCATCGTCGCCAACACGGATGCCCAAGCCTTGCGCCACTCGCGCGCCGAGAAACGCATTCAGCTCGGCGTCGGCATCACCCAGGGTCTCGGCGCCGGCGCGCGCCCCGATTTGGGGCGCGCGGCGGCCGAAGAAGCGCTCGAACGGATCGTCGAGGAGGTCAAGGGCACGCACATGGCGTTCATCGCCGCCGGCCTCGGCGGCGGCACCGGCACCGGCGCCGCGCCGATCATCGCCAAGGCATGCCGCGACAACGGCATCCTCACCGTCGGCGTGGTCACCAAGCCGTTCCAGTTCGAAGGCCCCAACCGCATGCGCCTCGCCGATGCGGGGCTGCAGGAATTGGAGAGCCACGTCGACACCCTGATCGTCATTCCCAACCAGAATCTCTTCCGCATCGCCAACGAGAAGACCACCTTCGCCGACGCCTTCGCCATCGCCGACGACGTGCTCTATTCCGGCGTACGCAGCGTCACCGATCTGATGGTGATGCCCGGCCTCATCAACCTCGATTTCGCCGACGTGCGCTCGGTGATGAGCGAAATGGGCAAGGCGATGATGGGTACCGGCGAGTCGGAAGGCGAACGCCGCGCGCTCGACGCCGCCGAAGCCGCCATCGCCAACCCGCTGATCGACGACGCCTCGATGAAAGGCGCGCGCGGGGTGCTGATCAACATCACCGGCGGGCGCGACATGACGCTGTTCGAGGTTGACGAAGCCGCCAACCGCATCCGCGCCGAGGTGGACGAAGATGCCCACATCATTTTCGGCGCGGCCTACGACGAATCCCTCGAAGGCCGCATCCGCGTGTCCGTGGTCGCGACCGGCATCCGTTCGGCCGCAGCCGCCGCGCCCAAGCCGGCCGAACCGAGACTCTCGATCCTCGAGCGTCTCCAAGCCATCCGCCCAATGCCGGTATCCGCGCCCGCGCCCGTCTCCAAAATCGAACCGCGCGTGGAACCGGCGATGACGGCGCCCGCGCCCATCGCTCAAGTACCCGTCGCCGAAGTGCCCGTGGCTCCCGCCATGGCCTCGAACCTGGCCGCCGAAGTGAAAGCCGAAGCGGTCATGGCCGATGAAGCGGCCGAACTGGTTCCGCCGCCGGCCTGCGAATCGGTCGAGGCCCTCGCCGAGGCCGTTCTGCA
>VGZQ01000052.1 GCA_016872535.1 Rhodospirillales bacterium
TCGCGCCCAACTTCTTCGGCGAACCCGACAACTACATCGTCGCCAACCCGCTGGTGACGCCGCCGCACATCGTGCCCGAATGGTACCTGCTGCCGTTCTACGCGATCCTGCGCGCGATCACCTTCGACATCTGGTTCATCCCGGCGAAGCTGATCGGCGTGGTCGCCATGTTCGCCTCGATCCTGATCCTGATGCTGCTGCCGTGGCTGGACCGCGCCAAGGTGCGCAGCGCCCGCTTCCGCCCCGTGCACCGCCAGTTCTTCTGGGTGCTGGTGATCGACTGCTTCGTCCTCGGCTACGTCGGCGCCAATCCGCCCGAGGGCTACTTCATCCCGCTCGGCCAGGCGGCGACGGCGTATTACTTCCTGCATTTCCTGGTCGTGATCCCGCTGGTCAGCCTGTTCGAGCGGCCCAAGGCCGTCCCGGACAGCATCAGCGCCGCCGTCCTCAAGAAGGCGTGAGGAGCGCGCCATGAAAACAAAAATGACCCCCGCGACGCTGCTGGCCGCGCTCCTCGCGTTCGCCGCCCTCGCCCCCGCCCCCTCGGCCCTTGCCGCCGGCGCGCCCAAGCCGCCGGCGCAGGCCTGGTCGTTCGACGGGATTTTCGGGTCCTTCGACCGCGCCCAGGTGCGTCGCGGCCTGATCGTCTATCGCCAGGTGTGCGCGGCGTGCCATTCGCTCAACCTGGTCGCCTACCGCCACCTCGCCGGCATCGATCTGAGCGAAGACGAGATCAAGGCCATCGCCGAATCGGTCGAAGTCACCGACGGCCCCAACGACCAGGGCGAAATGTTCCAGCGTCCGGGCCGCCCCTCCGACAAGTTCAAGGCGCCGTTCCCCAACGACAAGGCGGCGCGCGCCGCCAACAACGGCGCCTATCCGCCGGATCTCTCGCTGATGGTCAAGGCGCGCAAGGGCGGTGCCGATTACTTGCATGCGGTGCTGACCGGCTACAAGGAAGCGCCCGCCGGCATCCAGCTCATGGATGGCATGTCCTACAACGTCTACTTCCCCGGCCAGCAGATCGCCATGGGCGCGCCGCTCAATGAGGGTTCGGTCGAATACGCCGACGGCACCAAGGCCACCGTCGACCAGATGGCCAAGGACGTCGTCGCGTTCCTGGCGTGGACCGCCGAGCCGGAGATGGAGGTGCGCAAGCGCCTCGGCCTCAAGGTGTTGCTGTTCCTCTTGGTGCTGACCGGCATGCTGTTCGCCTTGAAGCGCATGATCTGGTCGGACCTGCATTAGGAGAGCCACATCGATGACCCGCCGCCGGATCGCGCGGCTCGCCGCCGCGTTCGCGTTTTTCCTCTGTGCCCCGCAGGCGTTCGCGCAAAGCGCGGCGCGCGTCCAGTTCGACACCTCCCTCGGCAAGATCGTGATCGAGGTCGATGCGGCCAGGGCGCCGCGGACGGTCGAGAATTTCATGCGCCTGGTGCGCGCTGGATTCTACGACGGCACTATCTTCCACCGCGTCATCCCCGGCTTCATGGCCCAAGGCGGCGGCTTCACCCCCGACTACCAGCAGAAGCCGGCCGGACAGCCGGTGCGGAACGAATCACCGGGCGGCCTTTCCAACCTGCGCGGCACCGTGGCGATGGCGCGCACGTCGGATCCCCATTCGGCCACCGCCCAGTTCTTCATCAACGTCGCGGACAACAAGTTCCTCGACGCGGGCCCGCGCCACCCGGGCGGTTTCGGCTACGCGGTGTTCGGCGCGGTGGTCGAGGGCATGGAGGTCGTCGACCGCATGGTCGCGACCCCGACCGGACCGGCCGGCCCCTTCGACAAGGACGCGCCGAAGACGCCGATCGTCATCACCAAGGCGACGATCATTCGCTGAAAGTTTAGCGCAGGCTCGCCTCGATGTTGCCGCCGTCCACGGTCACGATCGCCGCCGTGGTCTTTTTCGCGAGGGCGAGGGCGACGAATTCGCGCGCCACGTCTTCCGCCGTCACTTCCTGCTTGAGCAGGTTGCCGGCCATGTAGTCGGCCTCGCTTAAGCCCCTCGCCTTCGAGCGCGACGCGATCATGTCGCCGGTGAGTAATCCCGAGCGGATGCGGTCGGCGTTGACCGCGTTCGAGCGGATGCCGTCCGCGCCGTGGTCGAGGGCGTATTGCTTCATCAGGAACAGCGTCGCCGCCTTGGGCAACCCGTAGGGGCCGAAGTCGCGGCCCGGGTTGACCGCCTGCTTCGAGGTATTGAACAGCAGGCACCCGCCCAATCCTTGCGCGCGCATGATGCGGACCGCGTGCTGCGCCACCCGCTGGTGGGCGAAGAAATTCAACTCGAAGCTTTGGCGCAGGGCGGCCTCGTCCACGTCGCCGATGCGGCCCTGCCAGGCGGCGCCCGCGTTGGACACCACGATATCGACCCCGCCGTAGGCGGCGGCGATGCGGTCGAACGCGGCCGCCACCTCGGCCGCGTCGGTCACGTCGCAGCCGAGCCCGAGACCCTTGACCGCCTTGGCCGCCGCCTCGGCGGCCTTGGCGTCGCGATCGAGCACGCAGACCTCGGCCCCTTCGGCGGCGAAGGCTTTCGCCGTCGCCGCGCCGATGCCGGAGCCGCCGCCGGTAACGACCACCACGTGGCGCGCGAGCGGCTTTTCGGCGCCCTTGCCCAATTTCGCCTGTTCGAGCGACCAGTATTCCACGTCGAAGGTGTCGGGCTCGGGGATCACCTGGTAGCGCCCGAGGGCCTCGGCGTCGCGGATGACCTCGACGTTGGTCTCGGCGAGATCGGCGGCGATCCGCGCCGCCTTTTTCGATTCGCCGAGCCCGAACAGGCCGAGCCCCGGCACCAGCACCACGCGCGGGATTGGGTCGAGTTCCTTCTTCGCGCCCTTGAAACGTTTGTTGTTGCGCGCGAAGTAGACGCGGTAGTCGGCGACGTAATCCCCGAGCGCCTTTTCGGCGGCCGACCTGAAGGCCGCGAGCTTGCCCGCTTCCGGCGCGGGCACGATCAAGGGCTTTTGCTTGGTGCGGATGACGTGATCGGGGGTCGCGGTGCCGGCCTGGCCGTAGCGGGCGAGGTCGCGGCCGTCGACGAACGCGCGTACCGTCGGATTAGTGCGGAAATCGAACACCAGACGCTTCCACTCATTACTCGCCCGCCTGTCGGCGGGACCGCGCCAGGCAGGGTTGACCGGAATGGCGAGCAGGCCGCGCAGGATGGGCGCCACCTCGGCCACGCTCGCGATCTTTTTCGGCAGCGGGCGGAGCGCGAACGTCTTGCGCCCGGCTTTCTTGATGCGCGCTTCCGCCGCCGAGACATGGCCGATCATGCGCCCGTAGGCTTCCTTCGCCGTCGCCCCGAAGGTGAAAATCCCGTGCTTCAGCAGGATTAATCCCTCGACGTCGGGATGGGCGCGGTAAATCTCGGCGGCTTTCTTGGCGAGCGCGAAGCCCGGCATGATGTAGGGCACGTAGGCCATTGTCGCGCCGTACACTTCGCGGCAGAGGGCCTCGCCGTCCGGCTGGTCGGTAAGCGCGAGCACCGCGTTGGAATGGGTATGGTCGATGAAGGGGTGCGGGATGAAGGCGTGCAGCAGCGTCTCGACCGAGGGATTGGGCGATCCGGAATCGATCAGGTTGCCGCGCTGGACGTTGACCATGTCTTCGTCCGAAAGCGCCTTGAGCTTCAAGAGGCCGAGCAGCGGTTTCAGCCGCACGGCGGGCAGGCCCTGGGGCTCGATGGTCGCCATGTCCCAGCCCGAGCCCTTGACGCAGAGCACCTCGACATCCTCCCCGGCGAGATCGCGCATCCGCGTCTTGACCGAGGTGTTGCCGCCCCCGTGCAGCACCAGCCTGGGCTCGCCCCCCAACAGGCGCGTGGTGTAGACCCGGAGCGCCACGTCGCGGGCGATGCCTTGCAGGGCGTAGTGCTTGACGCAGGCCTCGGCGTCGCGGTCGGACCAGAGATTTTTCATGGTGGCGCTATCTTCCATCTTCCCGCTTCGGCTGCCGGAACGGCTCGCTTTATCCTCCGCGCCGAGGCTCCGCGCAAGGTTCACGGCTTCGCGGGCGCGCGGCTTCCGGGGGCGGACGATCCGGTCCCCGCCATCCGATTGTCCCCGCTTTCCACCGGATTCACACGCCGTCCCGCCCCCTCCGGCCCGTCCCGGGCTTGCTAGTTTGCCTGCCGCCGCTCCGACCGCGCCGGGTGCGCGGGGACAACGGGCGTGGCTGTTTTTGGGAACAGGGGACTTCGCATGAAAGTTCGCCTTGCCCGGACGGGAACGATCCTGGTCGCGGGTTCGATCGGGATTCTGTCATCCTGCGGATGGGTCCAGGAAAAGTTCCAGGTGGACTCGTTCGTGCACCGCGACGAGGCCATGTCCGGCAAAAGCGGCGGACCCTTGGTGAAGGATCTCGATAAGCCCGGAAACATCATCATCCGGCCCTTCGACCTGGACAAGGGAACGCTGCTCGGCTCGACCCAACCGGCGAGTCAACAGGCGGTTACCGACAAGAGCGCGCGCGACCGGCTGCTCGATCACTTGCTTTACCTCTCCGACCAGGTGTGCGAACAGCATAAGACCCGGATCGCCGCCAACGCCGCTAGCATGAATGCGACCTTTTCCGGGATCACCACCCTGCTCGGCGCGGCCGGAGCCATCGTCACCGGCGAGACCGCCGCCCGCATCCTCGCCGGCACCGCCGGCGCCGCGAGCGGTCTGCAGTCGAACATTAACGAGCATTTCTACCAAAATAATCTTGCCCTCGCCGTCAATCGCCAGATCGACCGCCAGCGCATCGCCAAGCTGAGGGAGATCAACCAGAGTCGCACCAAGGATCTGAACATCTATTCGCTCGAAGGCATGATTCGCGACGTCGCCCAGTACCACGAGCTTTGCTCGTTCCACGCCGGGGTCGCCGGCCTGACCGACGAGACCAAGCGCCCGGCGACCGTCGACGAGTTGCGCGGCAAAATCGAATCCGTGCGCATGCAAATCCGCGCCAACCAGGACACCCTCGCCCTGATGGACCAACGCGGCCTCAAGACCAAGCCCGAGTATCGCCAATTGGAGATCGCCAACGGCACCCTCGGCCGGTCGCTCGGGTTTCTCACCAACCAACTGAACGTGGTCATGACCAGCGCCAACTCCGGCGCGTTCGCGGCCGAGACCGACGTTCTCGCCAAAAGCGACATTCCCGCGCTGAAGATCGCTTCGACGCGAAACGATGTCACAATCTGGCGGACGCGCCTGATCAAGGTTCTCGACGACATGCCGGCGGCGGGCGTGAAAAAGCCGGCCGATGCCGAGAAAACGAGCATCGCCACGGCCGTCGCAAAAGCGACCGGTCTAATCGATCCCAAGCTCAAGGCTTTCGACGAGACGGACAAGAAGGATGCCTTGTCCTACAGCCTGATCCGGCTGGAGGCGGGTTTGGAGGGAATTTCCGGAAACGATCGCGACACGAAAATCGGCGAGATCAACAAAATACTGGCCGACGCGCGAAGCAAAATCCTGATCCCGCTCCGCCATCTGGCGGCCAGTTACGAAACGGCCTTCGCCAAGGCCGAAGCCGAAATCCGCGCGGGTAAATACGAAGACGCCGCGAAGACTCTCGCCGGCTACGCTCCCCCGGAATAAAAGCGCCGCCGGATCGGCATACCCCGGCTAGGTCGCGGACGAGACCTTGCCGGGCGTAGTGGCGGCTGGAGGGCGGATGGCTCCCGTCGGCAAGAACGGTTTCGCCGTCATTGCAAGGGGGTGTCGCGCGAATGCGCGCCTATCGGCGCGACGCGCGAATGCATGCATCACGGCGTGATACCGATGAAGCAATCCAAGAAGCGGCGAATTTGCGCCGTTTCCCTGTGTCGCCACGGACGCTTCGCGCCCTCGCGATGACGCCCGGGAGGTATTTTGCAACGGCCCGCTAAGGTTCCCGGCCGTAGGGTCCGAGGGTCAACGCGCGCGTAAAACCCTCGTCAGACCGACGTCGAAAGTTTATAATTATTCAAATAACCGATTGAATAGTATTTCGAGACGCATCGGCGCCACATTGGGGAAAAACCTTACTTAGTTACCCAAATAAAAATCCCTATTGTTTTTATGGCGACAAGCCGATTTTGTACAGAATTCTAGGTTTGGTTGGTAAACACTAAGAAAAATAGCCTTTTCCGGGGGGAGGGGGGGATGGCCGAAGAAAACGGCACGCCTGGGACGGGCGGAGCCGAAATCCGAAACCGGATTCTTGCTGCCTGCCTTATTTTTATTGCGCTCGTTTCCGCGCTGTTCGCGTTTCGCGCCCGGCAGATTTACGATGAATCCTACGCCGGCGCCGTGGCCGAACTGTCCGGCCAAACGCTCGCGCTCAAGGCGTTCACCGAGGAATCGCTCGGCAACATCGACGCCCAACTCCAGGTCGTTGCCGCGCGCGTGCGCGCGGCGAACGGCGTCCGCGCGCCCGAACTTCGCGATCTCGGCGCGGTATTCACCATACGGCGGTTCAACCCACCGTACCTGCACGCCATGGCCCTGGCCGACGCGGACGGGCGCGTGCTCCATGCCCCCATCGCCGAGATGTCGCCGAGCTTCGCCGAGCGCCCCTATTTCATCCATCACCGCGACAATCCGGGGCTCGGCCCCAATTTCACCAGGACGACGGCGGCCGTCGTCGATCCCGGCGTCAAGCGCTTCACCATCAGCCGCCGGCTGGAAACCGCCAATGGCGAATTCGCCGGCACCGTTGTCGCTTTTCTCGACGCCGAGAAGCTGTCGGCCGAATACGCGCGCCTGCGCGTCCGCCCCGAAAGCTCGTTCGCCCTGATCGACGCCGACGGGGCGCTGGTGACGCGCATGCCGTATTCACCGGACTTCGTCGGCCAGACCATCCGTACCCCGCAGCGCAAGGGCGATGTCAAATTGGCGGTTGTGCCCGACACGCCCGCCGCTTTCATCCGGCCCGAGTCCCTCGACGGCCACGCTCGTCTCATCGTCCAGCGGCAGCTCGATCGTTATCCTTTCTCGGTCGGGTCGACGCTGACCTTGGACGCCGTCGAAGCCCGCTGGCGACGGGAATGGCCACGGTTGGCGCTGGTCTGGTGCATCGTTGTGCTGACGACGATCACGGGCGGAGTCCTGCTGGTCCGGCAGACCGGGCGCCTGCTCGCGGCGCGCGAAACCCTCGGCCACGCCAACCGCGAACTGGATTTCTACAAATACGCCCTCGACCACCACGCCATCGTCGGCATCACCGACGTGGCCGGGAACATCGTCTACGCCAACGACAAGTTTTGCGATATTTCCAAATATGACCGCGAGGAACTTGTCGGCCAGAACCACCGCATCCTCAATTCCGGCGTTCATCCGAAGGCGTTTTTTCGCGACATATGGCGCGCCATCGCGCGCGGCGAGGTCTGGCGCGGCGAAATCTGCAACCGGGCCAAGGACGGATCGCTCTATTGGGTGGACACGGCAATCGTGCCGCTGCCGAACGAACGCGGCAGGCCGTTCCGCTATTTCGCGATTCGCATCGATGTCACCCAACGCAAGCAGATGGAGGTGGACCTGGTCGCCGCCAAGACCGAAGCCGAGGCGGCGAACCGTTTCAGGGGCGAACTGCTCGCCAACACCAGCCACGAATTGCGCACGCCGCTCAACGCCGTCATCGGCTTTTCCGACATCCTGAAGACCGAAGCGTTCGGCCCTCTGTCCCCCAAGTACCGGGAGTACGCCGCCGACATCAACAACGCCGGGCGCCACCTGCTCCGGCTCGTCAACGACATTCTCGACATGTCGGCGATCGACGCCGGCAAGCTCGATCTGGCCGAGGAGAGGCTGGACCTGGTCGATCTCCTCAAGGACGTGACCCGGCTGATCAACCATCGGGCCGAGGCCGGCGGAATCGAGTTGCGCGCGAAAATTCCCGAGAAGCTTCCTTTCCTGGTCGCCGACGAACGCCGCATCAAGCAGATCACGCTCAACCTTCTGTCCAACGCCATCAAGTTCAACGCGCCGGGCGGGTCGGTGACGCTCGCGGCCGGACGGACGGCGGACGGATCGCTGTTCTTTTCCGTCGCCGATACCGGCGTCGGCATGGACGAAGAAGAGGTCGCGGTGGCGATGTCCCGGTTCGGGCAGGTCGATTCCAGCCTCGCGCGCAAGCACGAGGGCACCGGTCTCGGCCTGCCGCTCGCCCACGAATTGGTCGAACTCCACGGCGGCCGCTTCGAGATCGCCAGCGCCAAGGGCCGGGGCACCACCGTGACCGTGACGTTTCCCCCGGAGCGGACGGTCAGGATTTAGGATCTGGCCCAGCGGGCCGCGAAAAAAACTCCTCCCGCCCGCCCGCTAAATCGAATCCCCGAATTCACGATAAACCCACCAGCCCGCGAGCAAGGCGAGCGCGAGCCAGATCGCGACCACGACGCCGGCGGCGGCGCGGCTGGCGGGAAGGCGTTCGGCAGCGCGCGCCCGGGCGCGGTGTTCGGCCATGATCGCGGGCGGAATCAGGCGAACGGCGAGATAGATCCCGAGCGGGACCAGAAGCAGATCGTCGAGGTAGCCGATCACCGGAATGAAATCGGGAATGAGGTCGATCGGCGAGACGGCGTAGGCGACGACCGCGACCGCCAGCGCCTTGGCCGCCCACGGCACCCGGGGATCGCGGCCGGCGAGATAGAGGGCATGCAGCTCGCTTCGGATCGCGCGCGCCCAGGATTGAAGCCGCCCGATCAAGCGACGCGCCGTTCGGGAAAGAGCCGGGCGAGGCCTTCGCGCGAGGCCGGACATACGCCTTTTTCGGTGATCAGCGCGGTGACCAAGCGCGCCGGCGTCACGTCGAAGGCCGGGTTGGCGGCGGGGCTAGCCGCGGGCGTCAGCTGGATGCTTTCGATCCGGCCGTCGCCGGCGCGTCCGGCGATGCGGGTGACTTCGTCGGGGTTCCGTTCCTCGATCGGGATTTCCCTGAGGCCGTCGCTCACCGTCCAGTCGATGGTTGGACTCGGCAGGGCGACGTAGAACGGCACGCCCGTGTCGTGGGCCGCCAGCGCCTTCAAATACGTGCCGATCTTGTTGCACACGTCGCCTTGCGCCGTGACCCGGTCGGTGCCGACGATGCAGAAATCGACCCGGCCGCGCTGCATCAAATGCCCGCCCGCGTTGTCGACGATCACCGTGTGCGGCACGCCGTGGTTGGCCAGTTCCCACGCGGTCAAGGAGGCGCCCTGGTTGCGCGGGCGGGTTTCGTCGACCCAGACATGGACTGGGAGCCCGGAGTCGAACGCCTTGTAGATCGGCGCGGTCGCCGTGCCCCAATCGACGGTGGCGAGCCAGCCCGCGTTGCAATGGGTGAGCACGTTGAGCCGATCGCGCCGCCCCTTGCGCTCCCAGGCCTCGCGGAAAATCTTCAACCCGTGGTCGCCGATGGCCGAGTTGATGGCGACGTCCTCGTTGCAGATTTCGCCCGCACGGGCAAAGGCGGACGCGGCGCGGGCCTTGGGCGCAATCGGCATCAGCGCCGACGCCATCTCGTCCAGCGCCCAGCGCAGGTTGATCGCCGTCGGCCGGGTCGCGATCAGCAGCGCGCGGGCGGCGTTGAGACCCGCGTCGCTCGGATCGCGGCGCATGGCGAGCGCCACCCCGTAGGCCGCCGTCGCCCCGATCAGCGGCGCGCCGCGTACCCACATTTCGGCGATGGCGCGGGCGGCATCCTCGGGCGTCGCCAAGCGCGCGGTCACGAATTCGTGCGGCAGGCGGCGCTGGTCGATGATCTCGACCGCGTTTCCGTCCGGCGCGGACCAAATGGTGCGCGTGGGCTTGCCGTCGACCTTCATTTTTGGGCGCGCTTCTTCTTAGGGGGCGCCGCGCCCAGCACCCGGCCGGCGACTGCCGACAGTTTCTTCACCATGACGCGGCTCCGCTTCTCCGGATGGGTGATGACGGCGTTGTCGAGCGCGGTATGGCACCCCTTGGCGCACGATTCCGTCCGCGCCGAGAGCGCGGGCACCACCCGGCGGATCAACGCGCGGGCCTTGTCCGCGTTGTCGAACAGCACCTTGATCACCGCCTCGACCGAGACATGGCCGTGGTCCGGATGCCAGCAGTCGTAGTCGGTGACCATGGCGACGGTGGCGTAGCACATCTCGGCCTCGCGCGCGAGCTTGGCCTCGGGCATGTTGGTCATGCCGATCACGTCGCTGCCCCAGGATCGGTAGAGATTCGATTCGGCCTGGGTCGAAAATTGCGGACCTTCCATGACCAGGTAGGTGCCGCCGCGCGCGACCGGGATTCCCTCCGCCTTCGCCGCCCCGTGCAGCGCGTCGCCGAGCCGGCCGCAGACCGGGTGGCCCATGCCGACGTGGGCCACCAAGCCGGGGCCGAAGAAGGTTTTTTCCCGGGCGAAGGTGCGGTCGATGAACTGGTCGACGATCACGAACGTGCCGGGCGGCAGGTCCTCGCGCAGCGAACCGCACGCCGAGACCGAGACGATGTCGGTCACGCCCGCGCGCTTGAGGACGTCGATGTTAGCGCGGAAGTTGAGCGCCGACGGCGGAATAAAGTGGCCGCGACCGTGGCGGGGCAGGAAAACGACCCGCTGGCCGTCGAGCGTGCCGAAGAGCAGCGCGTCGGACGGCTCGCCGAAGGGCGAGGCGATCTTGCGCCAGCGGGCGTTCCTCAACCCGTCGATGGCGTAGACGCCGCTGCCGCCGATGATGCCGATGACGGGGGGCGTTCCGGGAAGTTTGCTCATGGGCGATCCGTTTTGTGTCAGATTAAGGGGTGCCGCGCAAATGCCGGGCAAGGAACGCGAAGGACCGGGCGAAGGCGGCGCGCGCGGCTTCCGGCCGGTACGCGGCGCGCATGTCGCAGGCGAAGCCGTGCGGTCCGGGATAGATTTCGGTCTCGACCGCGGGATGGGCGCTTCGGACGGCGGCGATGGTTTCGGGCGGAATGCTGGAGTCCTCGTCGCCGAAGATCAGGAGCGTCGGGCATTTCGGTTTCTCGGCGGGATAGTCGACGATCTGGGCGCCGTAATAGCATACCGCCGCGTCGACCGGGTTTTTTGCGGCAGCCCTCCAGGCCATGGAGCCGCCCCAACAGTAGCCGATCACGCCGACGCGCCCGGCGAAACGCACCGATTCGGCCGCCGCACGAAGGTCGTGCAAAGATAAATCCCACGAAAATCGCCCGCGCAATTCGCGCCCGCGCGCCACGTCGGCGTCACCGTAGTCGAGCTCGACGCCCTTCTCGGCGCGGTCGAACAGCGCCGGGGCGACGACCGCAAAACCGAGGGACGCGTAACGGTCGGTCACCCGCCGGATGTGCTCGTTGACCCCGAAGATTTCCTGCGCCACCACCAGGCCGGCGAGCGGCTCCGGCCCGACACTTTTCCAGGCGGCCAGCTCGTGGCCGTCGGCGGCCTTCAGCGTCGTCCATTCGCCCATGGGAACTCCCCGTTAACTCATATATTCAACGCAAAAACGGCCGGAAGGGCCAGGGATTACGGCCGATACTCTGGATGCGTGCATCGAGCGGGTGTCGGATTCGACTCTAAATAGATGTTCTGGTAATGTTCTTTAGAGCCAGGAGGACTCATGAGGCCGTTGCGAGTTCTTCGGAGCCACTTTTTCGTTCTCGCCACGATGGCCGCGACCGCCGCGTGCCAGACGGACGGGTCGTTTCCCAACTTTTCATCATCGTCTTCATCATTCTCGTCACCCACGCCGACCAGAGTTTCGCAAGCCGTATATCTTCCCTTCTACGATCAGGGCGATCATTTAGCCAGCCTCGTCCAGGAATCGCGATTTGAGGACGCGGTGCGGCTTTACGACGAACAACGCGAATACTTCCGCCAACCCGAGGCCGCCGTCAAACACGCGACCCTACTGCGTCGAACGGCGGATTATTTCAACACCAAAACCGAGGCCGATCTAGCCAAGGCCTCGGAAGCCCTCGCCTCGGCTTGGCCGGTCCCGCAGGCCGAATGGGCCGCCGTGCGCGGCCGACTCGCCGAGGGCGCAAAAGCGTTGGCGGCGTACCCCGAACACGCGCTGCTCAAGAGCCCCGAGTTTCGTTCCGAGGCCGCCAAACGGCTCGAAACGGCCCTGACCCAATTGCGGGAAAAATTGAACGCCTCGGCCCCGGATGCGTTTCTGGCATTCGATCATTTTTCCGGCGGGTCCTTCTTCGACGCCTACCCGATCGACCTGGACAAGCTGAACTTTACGGCGCGCCATTTCGACGCCTTGAAAAACCGACTCGATCGATCGCCCAGTTCGGCCCTGCGCGCGTTCGCCCAAAACTATCCTCGCGACGTTTTGGGCGACGAACGCTGGCGCGAACTTGGCGGACTTTTTACCGCAAGGATTCTCAATGAAACGTCGCGCGGCGGCAAGCCCGACCTTAAAGCGACCCTGCAGGCCGTGCGCTCCGCCAAGGCGGCGGGGTTCGACGTCAAGGCCGTGCCGGGTGCGCGCATCGCCTTCGTCGAGATTACCAGCCACGCGCTGCTCAAGAGCGGCGGCGTCGAGTTCCCCGTCGAGGTCGATGTGGACTTGCCGACCGATGTCTCGCGCGCCTCGCTCGACACGGCGTTGTCCGAGACCGGGCCCTCGAAAGGCGACTATGTCGTCGCGTTCGACGTCGCGCTCGCCAAGGCCAGCCGGCGGATCACCGACACCAAAAAGACCCCTGCGCAAAAAATCGTCGGACATAAAACCGTACCCAATCCTGATTACAACATCCTGCAGAACGAATTGAACCAAGCGCAAGTCGAAATGCAAAGCGCAGCAATGCAGTCCGCTTCGACCAACGCACAATATTGTTATGGGGTTGGATGTTTCGGAAAGGCGCTGGCTCAAATAGCGAGCGCCGCTGGAGAGGCCGCCGCGAGAGAGAAAGTTCAGAAATTGATGGAACGACTGCGCACGACTCCGATGACTGTTGATCAGCCGGTTTTCGAACCCTATCAATTCGACAAGGCGACCGTCCGGGGCACCAAAACGATGACGGTTCATTACTATGTTATTGATCGCGCCCGCCGCACTTACTTCAAATCCACCTTCGACATCGTCGAGCGGCGCACCTTCGAGCCGATCTACAATGTCCACGACAACGATCCGGCCAAGGATACCCATTATGCCAGCGGCCACAGGGACGAGGACGTCAAGAGGTGGGAAGAAGAATCGGCAACCGTGCGCCTGAGCCAGCTGGTCGATCACTATCTCGCCCACAAAGGCCAGGAAAAGCCGCTGCCCGACCTGGCCGCTCTTCGCCAGGAAATGCTTGCCGACAAGAACCGCGCCCTCGCCAAGCATGAGGCTGCCCGGTTCGACGCCCGTCCGCTCAACGACACGCGCTTCGACAATGTCGTGGTCGTGTACGTTGGCGCAAAGAAGTCACTGGGCACCGGATTTTTCGTCGCGTCCGACGTGGTGCTGACCAACTGGCACGTGGTCGAGGATAAGCCGTTTGTCGAAATGAAGATGTACGACAAGCAGGAAACCTTCGGCAAGGTCATCGCCAAGGATGTGCGACTCGATTTGGCGCTGATCAAGGTCCAAAGCCGCGGCCGGCCGGTGCGGTTCTATACCGACAAAACGATCGATCTCGGTAAAACGGTGGAGGCCATCGGCCACCCCAGGGGGCTCGAGTTCAGCATTACCCGCGGCGTGGTCAGCGCCGTACGGCAACGCCCGGGGATTAATCTCTCGGGTGGCGGCGGCAAGGATGTGCTTTACATCCAAACCGACGCGCCGATCAATCCCGGCAATTCGGGCGGGCCCTTGTTCCTCGGCGACCGGGTCGTTGGAGTAAATACCTTCGGCGCCCGTAAAGACACCGCGGAAGGGCTCAACTTCGCCGTTCATTACTCGGAAGTCCTCGAATTCCTGCGCGAACATCTGCCCGGCTTCCAGGCGAAGTCCGAATAGCGAAAGGCCGATCCATGAAACGCCGACTCTTCACCATTGCCGCCATCACTTTCGCCGGCCTCGCGCTCGCCGCCTGCGGCAACGTCGTCAACCCGCCCGCGCGTTACGGCATGGTCAAGGACCCGGATACCGGTCTTCAGTTCGGCTCCGTCATCGAGAAAAACATCGTGACTGACCCGTCGTTCCATAAGAACCGACAGATCAAGGTGCGGGTGCGCAATACCTCGGGCGACGTCGCCTTCAATTTGAAGCGATTCACCGATCAAATCCGAAGCGCTTATCGCGAAACCGGCTACATCCCGACCGACGGCGACGATTTCGGCATGATGGTCGATGTCAACGTGGTCTACAGCGGCCATATTCAAAAGAACTATGCCGACGAGTTTTCCTTTCTCGGCGCCAGCGCCGGCGCGGCCGCCGGGGGGATCGCCGGTTACCGGTCGAACACGACCGCCGGCACCGCCATCGGCTTGGCCGCGGGCACCTTCGCCGGCGCAACCATCGGCAGCATCATCGGCAGCTACGTCACCGACGACACCTACATCATCATCGCGCGCGTGACCTTCGGGATCATCCGCGGCCCCCGTCCCCGCGACGGAAAGTCCATCACCTTCAGCCGCAGCATCACCGGGCACCCGGAGGACGAAGAAGAACGCGAGGAAAAAAGACAGGAGCGCGGCATACGCGATTCCGCCAGTACGCGCATCGCGGTATTCGCCGGCGGGCGCAACGTCCGGCAGTCCGAGATCGCGGAGGAAGTGCGCCAGCGGTTCGTGCGCATCATCGGCGACGTGATCTAGCTGGCGCCGCTCACTCCCCGACCGTCGCCTCGACCCGCCCGGTCTTGATCCAGGCGACGATCGCGCCCATGGCCGCCGCCTCGCGGCCCTGGTGGGAGTGGTGGTGGCCGGCGCCGCAAGGATCGCCGTCGGCCTCGCCGCCCTTGACCGTCACCAGATTGCCCTTGGCGTAGGCGCGCACCATCCCGTAGGGCGTAACCGGGCAGGCGTCATTTTCATGATGCACATGCAGCATCGGGATGTCCGCCGCCTTGCCCGGAAATTCCGACCAGAGATTGCCGAGAACCTGGAGGAGATGCCCCTTGGGGTTGGCCACGTTGATGGTCGCCGAATGGACGATGCCGGCGACCTCGCCCTTGGCGAGATTGACGTTAAGCCAGCGCGAGCTGACCGTGCCGATGCTGTGGCCGAGGATGTAGGCTTTCGCCAGGCCGTGACGTTCCTTCAAGTGCGCCAGCATCTTGCGCACGTCGTCGGCGTGCTGGCGCGACTTGCGGTAGTCGTTGAGGCAGGCGGTCGCCGGCGGGCGCGGGGTTTCGCCCCACTGGTCGGTCGGGCAATCCATCTGCGCGAGCGCGATGCCGGATTGCATCAGCACTCGATGCGCTTCGCCGTTGCGCCCGATCCAGCCGAGATTGCGCCGCTTGTCGTCCACCGAATTCGCCAGCATGTAGCCAGGATTGCCCCGGAAGAAGAGCAGTGCCGTGTCGGTCGGCCGCGCGGGCAGCGTCAGGATCGCCCTCTGGGTCACGGGCACGGCCTTGCCGCCCTCGTCGCGCGTGCGGCCGGTATCGACCGCGACGAATACCTCGGTAAACGCCGGCACCTGCGCCTGTGCCTGTGCCGGCACAGTGACAACACATAACAGCGCCGCCAACCAAATCCGCATCGTCATCGTGCCCCCCTTGCCGGCCGCGCGCCGGCGTTTCGCGAATTTACACGTTGAAACGAAACAGTATCACGTCGCCGTCCTGGACCACGTAGTCGCGCCCTTCCTGGCGCATCCTGCCCGCCTGCTTGGCGCCCGCTTCGCCGCCGCAGGCGATGAAGTCGGCGTACGCAATGGTTTCGGCGGCGATGAAGCCGCGCGCGAAATCGGTGTGGATAGTCCCGGCGGCCTCGGCCGCGGTCGCGCCTTTGTGCACGGTCCAGGCGCGCACCTCCTTGGGCCCGGCGGTGAAGAAGGTGATCAGGCCGAGCAGCCGGTAGCCGGCGCGGATGACGCGCGCGAGCCCGGTTTCGGCGAGGCCCAAATCGGCGAGAAAAGCGGCGCGTTCGGCGGCGTCGGTCAGTTCGGCGACTTCCGATTCGATCCGCGCCGAAATGACGACCGCGTCGGCGCCTTGCGCCGTGGCCCAGGCTTCCGCGCGCGAAGACAGCGCGTTGCCCTCGGCGGCGCTCGCTTCCTCGACGTTGCAGACGTAGAGGACCGGCTTGGCGGTCAAAAGCTGCATCATGCGGAAGGTTTTTTTCTCGGCCTCGGGCACCTCGACCGCGCGCGCGGGCGTTCCCTGGCCGAGCGCCTTGGCGAGCCGTTCGGCCAGGTCCAACTCCGCCTTGGCCTCCTTGTCGCCGCCGCGCGCGCGCTTGGTCAGCGCCGGAATGCGTTTTTCCAGGCTGTCCAAGTCGGCGAGCATCAGTTCGGTCTCGACCGTTTCCGCGTCGCGCACCGGATCGATGCCCCCCTCGACGTGGGTGACGTTCGCGTCCGCGAAGCAGCGGAGCACGTGCAGGATCGCGTCCACTTCGCGGATGTTGGCGAGGAACTTGTTGCCGAGCCCTTCGCCCCGGGAGGCGCCCCGCACCAAACCGGCGATGTCGACGAATTCGAGCTGGGTCGGCGTGACCTTGGCGGGCTTTTCCAGGGCGGCGATGCGGTCAAGCCGCTCGTCCGGCACCGCCACCCGGCCGATGTTGGGCGCGATGGTGCAGAAAGGAAAATTGGCCGCTTCCGCCGCCTGGGTCGCGGTCAGCGCGTTGAAAAGCGTGGATTTGCCGACATTCGGCAAACCCACGATGCCGCAGTTGAAGCCCATGCTAGGAGTCCTTCGCCGGCGTTTCGTCCGTCTTCTTCGGCTTCGGCGGCTGCACGGCGGCCGCGACGCGGCTCATGAAGCCGCCATCGTCTCCCGCGAGCAGGCGGGGAAATTCGTCGGCGATCGCGGCCAGCATTTTTTCCACCCAGCCGTCGTGTTCGGCCTTGGCGAAGTCGGCGAGCACGTAGTCCGCGACCCGTTCGGGATCGCCGGGATGGCCGACCCCGATCCGCACCCGCAGGAAATCCGGCCCGAGATGATCGGCGATGCTGTCGAGCCCGTTGTGGCCGGCATTGCCGCCGCCCTTCTTGACCCGGAGCTTCCCCGGCGCGAGATCGATCTCGTCGTGCAGGACGACGATGTCCTCGACCGGGATCTTGAAGAAGCGCGCGGCTTCCGCCACCGATTGGCCCGATTCGTTCATGTAGGTCATCGGTTTCAGCAGCGCCACGCGCGCGCCGCCGATCGTCCCTTCCGCGTACTCGCCCGCGAATTTTTTGCGCCAGGGCGCGAAGCCGTGCGCGCGCGCGATCGCGTCCGCCGCCATGAAGCCGACGTTGTGGCGATTGCGCGCGTAATGCGGCCCGGGATTGCCGAGCCCGACGATGAGCCGCATTGCGCGCCCCGAATCCCCGACGCCGGGTCGGCTTTACTTCTTGCCCTTGGCCTCGGGCTTGGCCGCGCCCGCCGCCGGAGCCGCCGCCGCGCCCGCCGCCGGAGCCGCCGCCGCGCCCGCGGCCGGAGCCGCCGCCGCGCCTTCGGCCGGAACCGCCGCCGCGCCCTCGACCGCCGCCGCTTCGGTCGGCTTGACCTCTTCTTCGTAACGGGTCGGCGCCGCGATGGTCGCCACCGTGAAGTCGCGGTCCCGAATCGCCGGCCGCACGCCCTCGGGCAGCTTGATGTGGCTGATGTGGACGCTGTCACCGATCTTGAGGCCGTCGAGATCGACGGTCAGGACCTCGGGGATCTTATCGGCCTTGCACACCAGCTCGACGTCGTGGCGGACGACGTTAAGCACGCCGCCGACCTTGAGGCCCGGCGATTTGCCCTCGTTGATGAACTCGACCCTGACCTCGACGCGCAGTTCCGCGTTGGGCCCGAAGCGCATGAAGTCGACGTGCAGCGGCCGGTCGCTGACCGGATCGACCTGCACGTCGCGCGCCAGCGCCCGCATCGATTCGCCGTCGAGCTTGAGTTCGAACACGCGCGAGCGAAAACCGGGGCGGCCCAATTCGCGGGCCACGTCGCGCGGGTCGAGGGAAATGTTGAACGGGGGCTTGTTGTCGCCGTAGACGACCGCGGGAACCCGTCCCGCGCGACGCACGGCCCGGGCTGCCCCCTTACCTGCCCGTTCCCGCCGCTCGGCGGGCATTTGCACGACCTGAACCATCTTCCATGCTCCTTCAGCTTTCAGGTTTGGTTCCCCGCGGCCTCCAGGGGTGCCGCCGGGGTCTCAAGTCCGCCGGTTCTCAATCGAACAGGCTGGATACGGACGATTCCTCGCTGATGCGCCGGATCGCCTCCGCGATCAAAGGCGCGATCGACAGCTGCTCGATGTTGTTGGAGACGCGCACGGCCTCGGTCGCCTGAATGCTGTCGGTGATGATCATTTTTTCGAGCGGCGACGAGGTCACCCGCGCGACCGCGCCGCCGGACAGCACACCGTGGGTGACGTACGCCGAAACCGAGGTCGCGCCGGCATCCTTGAGCGCGGCGGCCGCGTTGCACAGCGTGCCGGCCGAATCGACGATGTCGTCGACCAGCAGGCAGCGCCGGCCCTTGACGTCGCCGATGATGTTCATCACTTCGGACACGCTGGCGCGCTCGCGGCGCTTGTCGATGATGGCGAGATCGGCGTTGAACCGCTTGGCCAGCCCGCGCGCGCGCACGACGCCGCCCACGTCGGGCGAGACGAACATCAGGTCCTCGCCGTTGAAGCGCGACTGGATGTCCTTCACGAACACCGGCGCGGCGTAGAGATTGTCGACGGGAATATCGAAGAAACCCTGAATCTGGCCGGCGTGCAGATCCACGGTCAGCACCCGGTCGGCACCGGCCCGCGTGATGATGTTGGCGACGAGCTTGGCCGAAATCGGCGTGCGCGGTCCCGATTTGCGGTCCTGGCGCGCGTAGCCGAAATAGGGGATCACGGCGGTGACGCGGCGCGCCGACCCGCGCTTCAGGGCGTCGACCGCGACCAGCAATTCCATCAGGTTGTCGTTGGCGGGGTACGATGTCGACTGCACCAGGAACACGTCCTCGCCGCGGACGTTTTCGTGGATTTCCACGAACACCTCGAGATCGGGAAAACGGCGGATGGTCGCCTTGGTCATCGGCAGGTGCAAATAGGCGGCGATGGCCTCGGCCAACGGCCGATTGCTGTTGCCCGCGAGGATTTTCATGACCGAACCCGACTCGTTCCCCCGCGCGCCGCGCGGGGTTACCCGATGAACGGGACAACCGCTTGTCCCAAAAGGAAAATTCCCGGCCGCAACGAACCCTGTCGCGGCCGAGAGCGGCGGAATGTAACAAGCGTGCTCCGCCCTGTAAACGCCCGGAATGACGACGCGCTTCCGGTTTTTCACGCAACCCGCGGTTAGAAATAATCCTTATTTTGCAATACCCTGGTTCCCTATAGACTTTCGGGAGCACGCCCTTGCCGGCAGCGGCCAGGCGGGAAGGCGGACGGCGCCAGGAGATGGCGGTCGCCGCGCCGACGGGAAGACTAATGTGGGGTCATTGAGCAAGGTGGCGAAGTCTTCCCCGATCCGCGCGCCGTTCGTCCACACCCTGCGGGCGCGCGTTCTGCTGATCGTCGCGGTCGCAATCGTGCCGATGGCCGTGTGGGCGACCCTCGCCGCCGCGATCAGCCAGCGCGATGCGATCGCCCGCGCCGAGAAGGAGCTTCTCGCCACCGCCCGCGTCCTCGCCGCCCGTCACGAAAGCATCGTCAACGAAACCCGCGCGCTGCTGCGCGCGCTCGGCCACGCCGGCCCGGTCGCCTCGGGCGACGCGCGGGCGTGCAGTAAATTGCTTCGCGAGACCGTCGAGCAGGCGCCCATGCTCGAAAACATGGTCGTCACGGCGCCCAACGGGCAGGTCTGGTGCAGCGGCCTGCCGTTGCCGGCTTATCCGATCAATCTCGCCGACCGGGCCTGGTTCGAACAGGCGATCAAGACCGGCACCTTCGTCGTCGGCGATTACCAGGTCGCGCGCATCTCGGGCAACGTGATAGTCGTGCACGCTTATCCCTACGTCGGTCCGAGCGGCATCGTCGATTGGGTCATATCCGGCGCCCTCGATCTCAATTGGGCCCACCAGCAGGCCGCGCTGGCCGGCTTGCAGCCGGACACACAACTGTTTCTCCTCGATTCGCGCGGCGTGATCCTCGTCGATTACCCGCGAGGGGAGCGCGTCGGACAGTCCGTACTCGATACCGGGCTCGAGCCGGTTCTGGCCGCGAGGGCCGCCTCCGTTTTTCGGAGCAAAAATCTGGGGGATGGTACTTTCCTTTTCGCGTCCATTCCGCTGTTCGTTCAGAATCGGGCCATTTCCCATGTCGTGGTCGGAACCCCGATCGAGTCGGTGCTGGCATCCTCCCGGGCGGAACTGTACCGCACCTTGACGACGATCGCCGTTCTCGGCTTCATTGCCGCCGCGTTCGCCATCGGGCTGGCCGACCGCTTGCTGACGCGGCGCACCGACCGGCTGATCGCCGCCGCCACGCGCCTGGAGTTCGGCGATTTGGCCGCGCGCACCGGATTGTCCGAATCGCCCGACGAGATCGGACGGCTGGCCCGCGCCTTCGACCGGATGGCCGCGGCGCTCGAGCATTCCAGCCAGGAACAGAGAAAGGAGGAGGAACGCTGGCGGGACCTGGCCGACGCGACGCTCGATGGCGTCCTCGTCCACGACGGCGAGACCATCTTGGACGTCAATCGGCGGCTTGCGGAAATTTTCGGCTACGAGCCGGGCGAACTGCGCGGCGCCGCGCTGTCGCGCCTGGCGCCCGACGACCATGCCGCGATGCTGGCGGCTTACGCCCGCAACCAGGGTACGAATCTCGTCCGCCTCGCCGGCCGGCGCAAGGACGGCGCGGCGATACCGATCGAAATGTCCGGCGGGCAGGCCTATTACGCCGGCGCGGCCAGGAACGTTCTCTCGATCCGCGATGTCAGCCGCGAAGCGGCGCTCCGCTCGCGCGTGCAGTGGCTGTCGCAGCTCGCCGAGCAAAGCCCGTCCTCGGTCATGATCACCAACACCGACGGCGTCATCGAGTACGTCAACGCGCGCTTTTCCGAGACCTCCTTGTATCCGCCGGAAGAAGCCATCGGCAAAAGATCCAATCTCCTCAACTCGGGGCTCAACCCGCCCGAGGTGTTCGAGAGCCTCTGGCGCACCATCACGGCGGGCAACGTTTGGCGCGGCGAGATTCTCAATCGGCGCAAGGACGGATCGCTGTACTGGGAATACGAGATCATCTCGCCGATCCGCGACGACGGCGGGCGTATCACCCATTACGCCGCCATGAAGGAAGACGTCACGCTGCGCAAGGAATACGAAGAAAGGCTCCTGCGCCAGGCCCACTTCGACGAATTGACCGGCTTGCCCAACCGGCTGCTCGCCCGCGACCGCCTGAACGGAGCGCTCGCGCGGGCCGGGCGCGACGATACCAAGGTGGCCGTGATCATGGTCGATCTCGACGGCTTCAAGAAGATCAACGACACCCTCGGCCACGCCGTGGGCGATTCGCTGCTCAACGTCATCGCGACACGGCTCAAAGGGGGCCTGCGCGAGGCCGACTCGGTCGCCCGGCTCGGCGGCGACGAGTTTTTGGTCGTTCTGCCCGACCTCAAACAGGACCTGTCGGCGGACATCGCGGGGCGCAAGATTCTCTTCGCCTGCGCCCAACCGGCCACCATCGGCACGCACGAATTGTTCGTGTCCGCGAGTCTCGGCATCGCGCTTTACCCCGACGACGGCGACAGCCCGGACATCTTGATCAGGAACGCCGAAACCGCCATGTACGAGGCCAAGCGCGCGGGTAAGAACCGCATGATGCCGTTCCGCAGGGAAGCGGGCTTGCGCATCGTGCGCCACGTCGCCCTGGAGACCGGCCTGCGCCGGGCCCTGGACCGCAACGAGCTGTCGCTCGTCTATCAGCCGATCATGGATCTCGCCACCGGAGCGGTGGCGGGCGCGGAAGCGCTGCTGCGCTGGAAAAACCCGGAATTGGGCGATGTCAGCCCGGCCGAATTCATCCCGATCGCCGAGGAAGCCGATCTCATCCAGAACATCGGCGACTGGGTCCTCAAGGAAAGCTGCCGCGCCGCCGCCGAGCTCCGGCGCCGCAACGGCCGCCCGCTGTTCATGTCGATCAACCTGTCGGCGCGCCAGATGGACCGCCGCATCGTGGACCAGATCGCCGAGGCCCTCGACACCCATTCCCTTCCCCCGGATTTTCTCAAGGTGGAAGTCACCGAAACCCTTCTCATGCGCGACGTGCCTCTGACGCTGGAAATCATGGAATCGATGCGCAATCTCGGCGTTGGCCTGTCGCTCGACGATTTCGGCACCGGGTATTCGTCGCTGAGCTACATCAAGAAATCCCCGTTCAGCATGCTCAAGATCGACCAAATCTTCATCCGCGGCGTCCTGCTCGATGCCCGCGACCGTCGCCTGTTTTCCGGGATCGTGGCCATGGCGCGGTCGCTCGGGCTCGACATCGCCGTCGAAGGGATCGAAACGTCCGAGCATTTGTGGCTGGCGCGCGGCGAACGGTGTTCCTACGCCCAAGGGTATCTGTTCAGCCCGCCCATGCCGTTCGGTTCGTTCGTCGAATTTCTCGACCGGAAAACCGTGATCAGTTCGTGAGAGCGAAAGCCGACGGTGTCATCTGGGCGGCGGCAACGCGCGCCCCGGCACCTGTGGCAACGGCGGCGTCGACGGCCGGCCGAATAATTCCTCGACCCCGTCGGCGGCGGCGTTGGCGACCATAACCGCCACCTGCCCCCAAGCGCCGTTGAGGCTGCCGGCGGGGATCGTGTTTTCCTGGATGGCGCGGCCGACCTGGCCGCCGCTCACGGTGGTTACGGTCCAAACCACCTTGGCCCGCTGGCGCCCGTTGGTCGGGGGCGCGATCTCGACCCGACCTTCGATCAGGAACACCGCCTGGCGCGGATCTTCCGTCACCATGAAGTTGCGGATGCGGAGCGCCTGCTTGATCGCCAACATCAACGCCTGGTTGCCGTCGCCGGGCGCGCCCTCGACCAATTTGACCAGAATCACCGGATTGGCCCAGGCCGAAGATAAGGGCGAGCCCTGCACTGGCGCGACCGGCGCCGAGGCGATCTCGCGCACCGGCAGCGCGGGCGCGAGCGGCGGCGCGGCTTGCGGAACGGCCTGTGGAAACGGTTGCGGTACGGCTTGCGCGGCGGCGACGGCGCCGGCGGGCGCGTAAACCGGAGGCTCTTGCCGGGCCGGCGCGGACGGTCGCGCGAGCGAATCCCCGCGCGTGTCAACAGGCGCGGCGACCGGTTGGTTCGACGCGATCTCACCGCCGAGGACGAACCCATCCTCGCGCGGGTTGGCCGGGCGGGACGCCACCAAGCGAGGCGATTCGTTGCGCAGCAGCGCCGCCGCCTTGGGTGCGATTTCGGAAGCAATCATCTGCACCGCCGACAGCGCGGCGCGCGTCCACAGCTTGCGATCCATGGCTGCGATCTGGCGGTGTTCGGCGATCGGCGCGCCGTCGCGGCCGCGGTAGGTCCAGGCGATCTCGAGCCAAACGACGCTGTCGCCTTCCTCGATGGTTTCGACGTGGCCCTCGATCGTCCGCGACCGGCCGTCGGGCGCCGTTCCGGCGCGGGCGTTCGGCGTCGTCGCCCGCAACAGGCGCGCGATTTCCTCGGCCAACGCCGGCCGCCCGAGCCAATCGGTGCCGGCGAGCGGCAGCACGATCACCTGCGGGTCGTCGGCGATGGCCGTATCGCCGCCGCCGAAGGAGAACCAGCCGCCGACGCGCGAGCCCAATTCGCCCACCTGGGACGGGATACGCTTGACCGTGTCGCACGCGCCCAACAGCGCAAGCAGCGTCAGAACCGCCACAACGCGGGGCGCCTCGCTCATGGCGACCTCCCGAACGGCTGGGACGGCGCACCGTCGGCGGCGGCGAAGCTTTTCGCCGTCGGCACGGGCAGACCGGCGGCGGCGGGCACGGCCGGAACCTTCAGGCGACGTTAGGAGGTTTGTTTGGGCGCAGAGCGCGCGGCCGACTCCTCCGCGCGACCCGGTAGGGGCGCTTCATTCGACGCGCGCGGGGATTCGCCCGCGCGCCGGATCACGTCGGCGATGCCCGCCACCGCCGCGCTCGCCACCAGCGACGCCATCGACCCCCAGGCGCCGTCCAGGG
>VGZQ01000053.1 GCA_016872535.1 Rhodospirillales bacterium
AGCGTGCGCGAGGCCGGGCTCATGGTCGTTTCCTTGAGCTGCGCCGCCGGCATCTCGCCCAAGCCCTTGAAGCGGCTGATTTCGGGCTTGGCGCGGGGAAATTCCGATTTCAGCACCTTGTCCTTGTGGGTGTCGTCGCGGGCGTAAATCACGCGCCCGCCGTGGCTGATGCGGTAAAGCGGCGGCACCGCCAGATAGAGATGCCCGTTTTCGATCAGTTCCGGCATTTCGCGGTAGAAGAACGTCATCAGGAGCGAGGCGATATGCGCCCCGTCCACGTCGGCGTCCGTCATCACGATCACCCGGTCGTAGCGCAGCGCGTTTTCCCGGTAATGGTCGCGGGTGCCGCAGCCGAGCGCCTCGACCAGGTCGGTCAATTCCTGGTTGGCGCGCAGTTTGTCGTCGGAGGCGCTGGCGACGTTGAGGATCTTGCCGCGCAGCGGCAGCACCGCCTGGGTTTCGCGCGCGCGCGCCATCTTGGCCGAGCCGCCGGCGGAATCGCCCTCGACGATGAACAGCTCGGTGCCCTTGGCCTCGGTGCGGGTGCAATCGGCGAGCTTGCCGGGAAGCCTGAGTTTGCGCGTCGGCCCGGCGCGCTTGAGGCCCGCGTCCGCGTTCTTGCGGAGCCGCGCGTCGGCGCGCGCGATGGCGTAGTCGAGCAATTCGCGCGCCGACTTGGGATCGCCGGAGAGCCAGTGGTCGAAATGATCGCGGAGCGCGTTTTCGACCAGGCGCTGGGCGTCGGCGGTGGCGAGCTTTTCCTTGGTCTGGCCCTGGAATTGCGGGTTTTCGATGAACAGCGACAGCACGCCGGCCATGCCGCCGGTGATGTCCTCGGCGGTGACCTTGGCGCCCTGGCGTTCGCCGATCCGTTCGGCGTGCGCCTTGAGGGCGCGGGTAAGCGCCGCGCGCAGGCCGGCCTCGTGGGTGCCGCCCTGCGGCGTCGGAATGGTGTTGCAGTAGGAATTGAGGAAGGGCTCCTCGTCCTCGGGCCAGGCGATGGCCCATTCGACCCGCCCTTGGTCCGGCGCGCCGTTGAACTGGGCTTCGCCCGCGAACGGCTTTTCCGTCACCGTCGCCCGGCCGTGAAGCAGGGTGGCGAGAAAATCCGCGAGCCCGCCCGGGAAGTGCAGCACGGCCTTGGCCGGCGTTTCGGTATCCTTTTCGGCCTTGAGCAAGGCCGGATCGCAGCTCCAGCGGATTTCGACCCCGCGAAAGAGATAGGCCTTGGAGCGCGCCATGGCAAAGACGCGCGAGGGCCGGAATTTGGCCTGGGCGCCGAACACGCTCGTGTCGGGACGGAAGGTAACCAGCGTGCCGCGCCGGTTGACGGCGGGGCCGACCGCCTTGACCGGGCCCTTCGGTTCGCCGCGCGCGTAGCTTTGGCTCCAGAGCTTCTTGTCGCGGGCGACTTCGACCGTGAGTTTTTCCGAAAGCGCGTTGACCACCGAAACGCCGACGCCGTGCAGGCCGCCCGAGGTCCGATAAACCTTGCCGCCGAACTTGCCGCCCGAATGAAGGGTGGTGAGGATCACCTCGAGCGCGGATTTCTTTTTGAATTTGGGGTGCGGATCGACCGGGATGCCGCGGCCGTTGTCCTCGACGGTGACGGTGTTGTCGGGTCCGAGCGCGACCTCGATGCGGCTCGCGTGCCCGGCGACGGCCTCGTCCATGGCGTTGTCGAGCACCTCGGCGACCAGGTGGTGCATGGCGCGCTCGTCGGTGCCGCCGATGTACATGCCGGGGCGGCGGCGGACGGGTTCGAGCCCTTCCAGGACCTCGATGTCCTTGGCCGAATATTCGTTGCGGCCGGCGGCGCGTCCGGCCGAGCGGGCCGGCGCGCGGGAGGACTTTTTGGCTGGGGCCGCGCGGGGTTGGGGCTCGCGGTCGAACAGGTCGGCGATGGCGGCTTTGGCTTTGCGGGCGCCCATGGGCCTAAACGTTCCTTTTTGGCGGGGGCATCCTAGGAAGTGGACTTATCGCTGGCAAGCAGGATACGGTAGTTTAGTTCCAAAAATGCCCTAGATATAGCATCCGAGGTCGCCCTCCCATGACACCCGCTCCGCCCGTCGGCAGGCCCCTGGAATCCGACGACCACACCGCCCCCCGGGGCGAGATGATTACCCGCACCCTCGCCATGCCGGCGGACGCCAACCCGCACGGCGACATCTTCGGCGGCTGGGTGCTGGGCCAGATGGATGTGGCGGGCGGTCTCGCCGCCGCCTTCCGCGCCAAGGGGCGGGTCGCCACCGTCGCCGTCACCGGCATGGCGTTTCACAAGCCGGTCCTGGTCGGCGACATCGTCGCCTGCCATTCGGCGATCGAGCGCGTCGGCACCACCTCGATCACCGTGCACGTGGAAGTGTGGGTGCAGCGCGGCGGCGGCGGCGCGACCGGGCGGTTCAAGGTGACCGAAGGCGTGTTCACCTACGTCGCCCTCGACGATGCGGGCCGCAAGCGCCCGGTGCCGCCGGCGTAAGCCCGGCGCGGCGCCGTAGAATAATTGATAAAAACGATTATTGTGAAACAAATAACTCGTTGGATCGATTAATCCGCGATCCCTAGAGTTCGCCTCGAAGGACCCCGGCGGTTCGGGGTCCCAGAAAGCGGATCGGGAGATCGCGCCATGACCATCGGATCCCGTTCATCGAGTTATCCCGTCACGTTCGGAGCCGTGTTCGCTTCCGGCGGGTGGCGAATGCCCTTCGCGCGCGCCGCGAAGCCGTTGTCCGCGCCGCTGGCCAAGACGCTCTCGTTCGCGGCGGTTCATTTCGCGGTGGCGTTCGCGGTCGTCTACGCGCTCACCGGCAACGTCTGGCTCGGCGGCGCGGTGGCGCTGATCGAGCCCGCCTGCAACGTGGTAGCCTACTATCTGCACGAAATGGCTTGGGCGCGCGCGTCCGAGCCGCGCGTACCCGCGTTCGCCCGCCGCTGATCAAGCAAGGAAAGGAGCAACAGCCATGAGCAAATCCAAGGAAATGACGGAAAAAGACCGCAAAAAAGTCGCCGACGGCCTCGCGCGGGTGTTGGCCGACACCTACACCCTGTATCTCAAAACCCATGGGTTTCACTGGAACGTGGAAGGGCCGCTGTTCCCGATGCTGCACGCGATGTTCGAGGAGCAGTACACGGAACTGGCGGGCGCGGTCGATCAGATCGCCGAGCGCATCCGCGCCCTTCGCCAGCCGGCGCCGGCCGGCTATGCGGCCTTCGCCAAGTTGGCGAGCGTGCGCGAGGCGAGCGGCCGGGAAAGCGCCACCGACATGATCCGGGCACTGGCCAAGGACCAGGAAACGATCGCGGCGACGGCGCGGGATGCGTTCGCCATCGCGGAAGCCGCGAACGACGAAGCGACCGCCGACCTCATGGTCCAACGGCTCCACGTCCACGAAAAGGCGGCATGGATGCTGCGGGCGATGCTGGCGTGAAGCGCGGACGGCGGGGGAGAGGCCGCTTCGGCCTTCCCCCTCCGCCGGTCACGCCACCACCAGCCAGGCGTAGGTGCCGAGGGCGAACAGCCCGAAAGCGGCGAAATCCTTGATAAATGCGGTCAGTTTCATGGTCCACCCATGGATCCAATCGGTTATAGGAACATAAATAGAACATAATTAGAACAATAAGTCAACAACGACTCATGCTGACCGAAATCATCAGTCGGTTAGAGGGTCATGGGAGGGGCAGGGAAAACCACCACGAAGTGGCCGCGGCGGCCGGGAGGGGATAGGCCGGCTAGATGCAGAACAGGCGGAAGGCGCCGGCGTCCATATAGACCGCGAGCCAGCCCTCGACAAAAGCGCGGGCGAGGAATTCCCCCAGCGGCGAAATCGCCACCAGCGCGACGGCAACCGTCATGGCGCCCGCCGCGAGTGCCGGCATCGGGCGCGCAACGAAGCGGTTAGGGACGATCGACGCGATCATAAACAATTCTTATCACGATCCGCGCCGCAAGCCCAGCCCCGGAATCGGCAACCGCCCTTGATCGTCGCGCGCGCGGCCCACACAATGCGTCCCCGCCCGAAATCCAGAGCCGCGCATGCCGCCGAAAAACAATCCGCTCAAGCTCAACGCGCTTCAGCTGCGCACGCTGGCGCTGCTGCAGGAACTCGCCCGCCATCCCGCGACCGCGACCCGCGATCCGGCGAGCGGCGAGGCGACCATCAATCATCTGCCGCACGTGCACGGCGATCACGTGCACATCGGCGAGCTGGTGGTTTCGGCGCGCGACGCGAGCGGATTTTCCAATCCCTCGGTGTGGGCGGCGCTGGAGCGCAAAGGCCTGGTGCGGGGCGATTTCCCGCACGCAAGCGTAACGCTCACCGTCCTCGGGCTCGGCTACGAAACCGGCCTCGGCCGTATCCGCGCCGGCCAGTCAGATCATTGAAATAATTGAGTTTTCAGGCGCAGCGACGCCGCGTCAAGCGGCCGCGGACGCGGGGCCCGGCACCCGCTTGTACTGATTGCCGTCGAGCAGAACGGATTCGGACAGGGTCTTGATCCGGCTCGGCTGGCCTTCTTGGCTCAATTGAAAATGCGGCGCGACCGTCGGGCTGTGGATTTCGCGCTCGACGATCCACGTGGTGGGATAGCCGCTGACGGTGATGAAGCGGTCGCCGACCTGGATTTTTTCCTTGGCCATGTTGTTCTCGTTTTTTCGGTAACGCCGTTCGCGTCTGGGCAGCCGGAACAAGTTAATGCATAGGGCTTCGGGCGAAATTTCTCAAGAGGCACGCTAACCCCTTGCTGCTGGCGGCAAAAAAGCCCCTTCCGGCCGAACCGGAAGGGGCTGTGGATCGATAGGCGTCGGGAGTCTGATCAACTCGAATAATACATCTGGAATTCGATCGGATGGGGCGTGTGCTCGAACTTGTAGATTTCCTCCCACTTGAGTTCCATGTACGAGTCGATCAGGTCGTCGGAAAACACGTCGCCCTTTTTGAGGAAGGCGCGGTCGGCGTCCAGGCATCCCATCGCCTCGCGCAAAGACGCGCACACGGTCGGCACGTCCTTCAGCTCTTCCGGCGGCAGGTCGTAGAGGTTCTTGTCCATCGGCTGGCCGGGATGGATCTTGTTCTGGATGCCGTCGAGGCCGGCCATCAGCATGGCGGCGAACGCCAGGTAGGGATTGGCGGTCGGGTCGGGGAAGCGGACCTCGACCCGCTTGCCCTTGGGACCGGTGGCGAAAGGAATCCGGCAGGATGCCGAGCGGTTGCGGGCCGAATAGGCGAGCAGAACGGGGGCCTCGAAGCCCGGAATCAGCCGCTTGTAGCTGTTGGTGCCGGGATTGGTGAAGGCGTTGATCGCCTTGGCGTGCTTGATGATGCCGCCGATGTAGTAGAGCGCCATTTCCGACAGGTCGGCGTAGCCGGTACCGGCGAAAAGGGGCTTCCCCTTCTTCCAGATCGACTGGTGGGTATGCATGCCCGAGCCGTTGTCGCCGTAGACCGGCTTCGGCATGAACGTCGCGGTCTTGCCGTAGGTGTGGGCGACCTGCTGGGTCACGTACTTGTAGATCTGCATATTGTCGGCGCTGCGGACCATGGTGTCGAAGGTGAGCCCGAGCTCGTGCTGGCTGGGGGCGACCTCGTGATGGTGCTTGTCCATGTTGAGGCCCATTTCGCGCATGACCGAGGTCATTTCGGCGCGCAGGTCGTGGGCGCTGTCGACCGGCGGCACCGGGAAATAGCCGCCCTTGATTCCCGGACGATGGCCGACGTTGCCTTCCGGGAATTCCTTGCCGGTGACGTAGGGGCCCTCCTCGGAGTCGAACTGGTACATGACGTGGTTCATGTCGACGCGGTAGCGCACGTCGTCGAACACGAAGAACTCGGCCTCGGGCCCGAAAAAGGCGGTATCGCCGATCCCGGTCGAGGCGAGGTAGGCCTCGGCGCGCTTGGCCAGCGCGCGCGGGCAGCGCGTGTAAGGCTGGCCGGTGGACGGTTCCTGGACGTCGCAGAACAGAATCAACATCGACTGGGCGGCGAACGGGTCCATGACCGCGGTGGTCGCGTCGGGAATCAGGGTCATGTCGGATTCGTTGATCGCCTTCCAGCCGGCGATCGAGGAGCCGTCGAACATGATGCCGTCGGTGAAGGAGGCGTCGTCGATCACCCCCGCGACCATGGTCAGGTGCTGCCACTTGCCGCGCGGATCGGTGAAGCGGAGGTCGACGTACTGGACGTCGTTGTCCTTGATCGTCTTGAGCACGTCGGCGGGGGTCTTGCACTTGAGCGACATCGGCTGAGTCCTTTTCTCTCTGGGGGTTCTAAGCGGATTGGGAAGCGGAATTTGCGGCTAGATGGCGTCCTTGCCGCGTTCGCCGGTACGAACGCGAATGACGTCCTCGATCGCGGTGACGAAGATCTTGCCGTCGCCGATCCGTCCGGTGCGGGCGGTGCGGACGATGGCGTCGACGGCGCGCTCGACCATCTCGTCCTCGACCACGATCTCGAGCTTCACCTTGGGCAGGAAATCGACGACATATTCGGCGCCGCGATAGAGTTCGGTGTGGCCCTTCTGGCGGCCGAAGCCCTTGGCTTCGATCACGGTGATTCCCTGGAGGCCGACCTCGTGCAGGGCTTCCTTCACTTCGTCGAGCTTGAAAGGCTTGATGATGGCTTCGATTTTTTTCATGGGCGGCCGGTCTCCTTCACGCACAGCGAGGAACGCCGCGCATACGGCCGCGTCCTCGGGGCGCGATCGGAAGTGCACGGCGCGTGCCAAACGGCCGCAGCCGGGCGGTGCCCGGCGCGAAAGCCCCAATACCCTGGGATTAGGGCGATTTTTTACGGGATCGGGCCAATTCCCATTGCCGCGCATGCCCGAAAATTAGGCATCTGCCGTGAATTCGGTCAGCACTTTTAGGCGGACAATAGCTTTCGGAAACGGTCCATCGCTTCCGCGATGCGCGAGAGATTCGCGGCATAGGAAAGGCGAAGAAAGCCTTCGCCCGCGTTTCCGAACGCGGTGCCGGAAATGGTCGCGACCGCGGCTTCCTCGAGCAGCCGGTCCTGCAGCGCGCGCGACGACAATCCCGTGCCGGTGATGTTGGGGAATACGTAGAACGCGCCGCCCGGCTCGGCGCAGCGCACGCCGGGAACTTGGTTGAGCGTGGCGACGATCGCGCGACGGCGTTCGTCGAACGCCCGCACCATCGCCGCGACCGCGTCTTGCGGGCCTCGCAGGGCCGCGATGCCCGCCCATTGCGCGGGCGCGTTGACGCAGGAGTGGCTGTTGACGGCAAGCCGCGTCACCGTCTCGATCCAGGCCTGCGGCCAAACCCCGAACCCGAGCCGCCAACCGGTCATGGCGTAGGTCTTGCTCCAGCCGTCGAGCAGGATCAGGCGGTCGCGGAGTTGGGGATAGGCGAGCAGGCTCGCGTGCGGGCACCCGCCGTAGACGATCCGACCGTAAATCTCGTCGCTCAGGATCGCCACCCGGGGGTGGCGATCCAGTCCGGCGACGAGGCGGTCCATCTCCGCCTTCGGCACCGCGCCGCCGGTCGGGTTGGCGGGACTGTTGAGGATCAAAAGCCGGGTCGCCGGGGTGAGCAGGGCAAGCACTTCGTCGGCGTCGAAGGAAAAGCCGTTGGCTTCGCGCAGCACCATCGGCACCGGCTTCGCGCCGACGAAACGGATCAGGGATTCGTAGATGGGAAAGCCGGGATCGGGGTAGACGATTTCCGTCCCCGGCTCGCCGAGCATGAGCACGGCGAAGAACATGGTCATCTTGCCGCCGGGCACGATCACCACGCAGTCGGGATCGACTTTGGCGCCGAGACGGGTTTCAAGATCGGCGGCGACGGCCTCGCGCAAGGGCAATATCCCGTTCGCCGGCGTGTAGCCGTGGTGGCCGTCGCGGTGCGCCTTGATCGCCGCTTCGATCACGTGCGGCGGGGTCGGGAAATCGGGCTGGCCGATGCCGAGGTTGATGACGTCGCGGCCCTGGCGCTTGAGCGTCTCGGCGCGGGCGAGCACCTCGAACGCGGATTCGGAGCCGAGGCGGGTAACGGCGGCGGCGAGACGGGGGCTGGGGCTTGATGACGGGGCGGACATGGCGGGCGCGCATAGTATTCCCCGCGCGTCGGACCCGCCAGGGCGAGGCCCCTACATTCGAGGCGGGCGCCTTGACGGGAAGGGCGCGCGGGGTCTACATCAGCCCGGCCGTTCCGAGGCATTGGGAACGGTTTCCCCTGTGGCGAGCGTAGCTCAGTTGGTTAGAGCATTCGGTTGTGGTCCGAAGGGTCGTGGGTTCGAGTCCCATCGCTCGCCCCATTTTTCCGTCGCCGGTCGTCGGCATTGGCGGCACCTCCTCGGTTTTGCACCGTGGCCGCCGGTCGCCGAAGCCCCACGCGAAGCGTCGCGGCGAGAATATCGCTGTCGAGCGACGAGAACATAGTTCCCCATCGAGGTGCACCATGTCGTACCGATTCGTCATCGCCGATGTCTTTACCGAAACCGCATTCGGCGGCAACCAGCTTGCCGTCTTTCCCGACGCGCGCGGGCTTTCGGAGCGCGCCATGCAAGCGCTTGCCCGCGAATTCAACTTTGCGGAGACGACCTTCGTACTTCCGCCCGAGGACGCGCGCCATGCCCGCCGGGTGCGCATCTTCGCGCCCAAGAAAGAGTTGCCGTTCGCCGGGCATCCGACCATCGGCACCGCCGCTATTCTTGCCCAGCTCGGGTTCGTGACAATACCCGACAGAACCACGACGTTCGTTCTCGAGGAAGGCATCGGGCCCGTCGCCGTCGAGGTTCGTCTTGGCGGAGCCGCCCCGTTCGCTCGTTTCCGCCTGGAACAAGAAGTCGAAAGTCCGCCCCATCGCCCCGAACGCCGAGCTTCGGCCGCGGCCCTTGGGTTGCCCGAGAACGTCATCGAGGACGCATGGTTCGCGGCTATCGGTGTGCCCTTCGCATTTATTCGCTTGGCGGACAAGGCCGCCGTCGACCGCGCCTTTCTCGACCGTGCCGCGTGGTCCGAACATTTTGCGCATGCTTGGGCGTCGAACATGTACCTGTTCACGGGCGCGATCGAGCCCGAGAGCCACCTTTATGTTCGAATGTTCGCTCCGGCGGCCGGGGTCGACGAGGATGCGGCGACCGGATCGGGGGCGGCGATTCTGGCTGGTTGTCTGGCCGCACGCCTATCCGAGCGGGACGGGATATTCGCGTGGCGAATCGAACAAGGGACGTCCATGGGTCGGCCGAGCGCGATCGAGATCCAAGCCGAAAAGCGCGCCGGGCGCGTCGTCGCGGTGTGGGTCGGCGGCCACACGGTCGTCGTGGGCGAGGGAAGCATGTCCGTCGCCGCGGGATATTGAAGTCAAACGTGCGGCGCAAAAAAGAAGCGGGGAACCCCATGGGCTCCCCGCTTTGCCGTCGAGTGTTCGGCCGGAGGCGTCGCGCCGGTTTACGGCTCAGCCCCAGGCGTCCTTGGTGATGCTCGTGTACCAGGCCCGCGCGTAAGCCGCTTCCTGTTTGCGGAAGGCGTCGTCGCGCCCGGCCGGGCTGACGCCGCCCGAACCCTGCGGCGTCGTGATGCCGCTGGACGGATTGCCGTGAACCGCGGTTACCGAGATGCCCCAGTCCGGCGTCACCAGGCTGTAGCAGGTATTGGAGAGGACCTGCGGGCTCGGCATCCGCCCGGCCAGCATTTCGACCACGGCGGCGGCGGCGATCTTGGCCTCCGTGTTGGCCGCCGTGCCGGATTTCGGCAACGGTGCGGCGATGGTCGCATCGCCGACCACGTGCACGCCCTTGACCAGCTTCGATTCGAAGGTCAAGGGATCGATCGGGCACCAGCCGGTGTTGTCGGCGACGCCGGCCGTGCGGGCGATGGCGCCCGCGCGCTGCGGCGGGATGATGTTCATGACCGCGGCGCGGATCGTTTCGCCTTCGGTCTTGACCGTCTTGGCCGCCACGTCGACGCGCTCGACCTTGCCGCCGTCCTTGCCCGGCACCCACTTGATCATGTCGCCGTAGTGCTTCTTCCAGCCTTCCAGGAACAGGCCCTGTTTGGAGAAATTATCCGCCGGATCGACGATAATCACCTTGGAACGCGGCTTCTTGCCCTTGAGATACCAGGCAATCATGCTCGCGCGTTCGTACGGCCCGGGCGGGCAGCGGAACGGCCCGCGCGGAACCGCGATCACCACCGTGCCGCCGTCGCTCATGGCCTCGAGCTGGCGCGCGAGCAACGCCGTTTGCGGGCCCGCCTTCCAGGCATGCGGCGCGGCTTCGGAGGCCGCCTCGCTGTAACCGGGAACGCCGTCCCAGATGAAATCGATGCCCGGCGCGACGATGAGCCGGTCGTAAGCCATGGTGCCGGACGCCGTGCTTACGGTCTTTTTGGCCGTGTCGACCGCGGTCGCCGCCTCGTGCACCACCTTGACGCCCGCGCCGGTCAAGCCGCCGAACCCCTGGGTGATCTTGTCCATGGTGTTGAAGCCGCCCAGCACGTAGTTGCTGAACGGGCAGGTAACGTAGGAACGCGATGGCTCGATCAGGGTCACTTCCGTGTTCGGGCTCCACATTTTGACGTAGCGCGCGGCGGTCGCGCCGCCGAAGCCGCCGCCGATCACCACCACCTTGCCGCCCGAGCCTTCCATGCCCGCGCAGCCGGAGAGCATAAGCGCCGTGCCGGCGCCCGTGGCGCCCGCGGCCTTGAGAAATTGCCTGCGTGTCGTCGTCATGGCGGCCTCCTTATTTCTTACCGATGTAATTGGCCACCGCCGCGACCTGCGCGTCGGTGTAGCCCTTGGCGATCCGCCCCATGATCGTCGAAGGCTTCTTGCCGTCCCGGAACGCAACCATCGCTTCGGTAATCTGCGCCGGCGTTTTGTCGTTGATCTTGACGACATCGCCCGCGCCGGCTCCGCCCTGGCCGTGACAGACCGCGCAGTTGGCCGCGATCACGGCCGCGTTCGGTGATTGCGCCGAAGCCGGCGTCACGCTCAGCCCGAACGCGGCGACGAACGCGGCAAGCGGCGCGAAGGCCGTAATGCCCGAAGGTATGGAGTCGAATTTCATGGCCATTCTCCCCATTGGTTTGACCGTTATGGCGTTATTCGCGGACACTATCACCATTAAACCGGCGCGGGAATCGAACTGTTGCCGTCACGGGAAGAAAATGGATTCGTCCGCAGAAAATTCTTTTGTGTTCGCTGGAATTTCGGCTAAATTTCCCAAGCCTACCCTTTCAGGCGGGCCCAAATGGGCGGTTTCGCGCCGTCCGATCATAGAAGGTAACAAGGGAAATCGCGCGTGAACCGTACAGGCCCGATCGAAGTCGTCGTCGCCGACAAAAGCCCGCTGATCCTCAACGCGCTCGAACAGATTTTCTCCGGTGACGAGCGGTTTTCCCTGGTGGCCAACGCTTCCGACGGCGAGCGGTTCCTGGAGGCCGTCGACCGGCTCGCGTTCGATGTCGGCGTGATCGGCTGGGTGATGCCGTACCTGGACGGGGCCGGGGTGCTGAAGGCAATCGCGTCGCGCCCGCGGGCACCTAAAATCGTCATTTACACCGGCGATCCGGGTCCGGATTTGCCGCGCCGCGCGATGCTGTTGGGCGCGGCGGGCTTTTGCTCGAAACGCGAAAAGCCGGAAATCCTGCTCTCGACGGTCCAAGCGGTGGCGGAGGGACGCATGGTCTTTCCGTTCATGGACATGAGCAAGCCGCAAACCGATCCGTTCGCAAGCCTGACCGTGCGGGAGCGCGATCTCTTCGGCTCGCTCGCGCAGGGTCTGACCAACGCCCAGATCGCCAAGGCGCTCGGCGTTTCGCTCAACACCGTGAAATTCCACCTCAAGAATTTGTACGAGAAGCTCGGCGTTTCGAACCGGGCCCAGGCGGTCGCCTATTACATGAAATGGGAGCCGCCCCGCTAAAGAGCGGGTTCCTCCGGCTGTTTCAAATCCATTGAATTTTTAATGGATTATAGGCCTTTCCACCCGTGAACGGCCCTTAAGGGTAGTTTTATACTACCCTAAATATACATAAAAACAGCCAATTTGGGTGTTCCATAAATATTAGAAACAATGAATTTTAAATAAGTTCATTTTCATATAAAAAGACCCACTCTAAAGGGCAGTGCTTGATGGGGGAGCCAAAATGGCTTGGGACACCTTTCTCGAATCGCTGCTGATCTACGCGCTGCGCCGCGCGACCGAAGGGGCCGCACGCGCCGCCTACGAGTGGCTCGGGCGCGGCGAAAAGAGTCTGTCCGACCGCGCGGCCATGAACGCCATGCGCTGCGAACTCGACCGGCTTCCGATCGGGGGCGTGGTGGTGATCGGCGACGCCTCCCTCGACGAAAAGGCGAGCCTCAAGACGGGCCAGCGGATCGGCAAGCTCGATGCCGATCTCCAGTTCGACATCGCGGTCGATCCGGTCGAGGGCACCAGCTACCTCGCGCGCGGGCTCACCAACGCCATGGCGGTGATGGCGCTGGCGCCCAAGGGGACGCTCTATCAGCCCGGACCCGCCTTCTACATGGAAAAATTCGTGGCGCCGCCGGCGGCCAAGGGAAAAATCGACCCGAAAGCGCCGGTCGAGGAAAAACTGCGCACGCTCGCCGGAATCCTGAAGAAGCCGGTGAGCGAACTCAATATCTTCGTGCTCGAAAAGCCCCGCCATAACGAACTGATCGACCGCATTCACGGCCTCGGCGCCCGCGTCGCCCTGTACCCCGCGGGCGACGTCGGCGGCGCGCTGATGGCGTCGATCCCCGACTCGGGCATCGACGCGCTGGTCGGCACCGGCGGCACGCCCGAGGGCATTCTGTCGGCATGCGCCATCCGCACCCTCGGCGGCGAAATGCAGGCCCGGCTCGACCCGCAGCTGCCGAGCGAGGTGGCCGCGGTCAAAAAAGCCGGACTCGACACCGCGCGCTGGCTGGCGGCCGAGGATTTGGTGCGCTCGGAAAAGGTGTATTTCGCCGCGACCGGGATCACCACCGGGCTTCTGTTCGAGGGGGTCGAGCGGGTCCGCGGCCTGGATCGCACCCAGACGCTGCTCATTTCCGGGATTTCGGGCGAGCGCCAGTTGCTCACCACCTATCACATAGCGCCGGACGACGCGCCCACGCCGCGCAAGGGAAGGGAAAATGCCTAGGACGCGCAGGGTCGATCATCCCATCATTCTCGGCGTGGTCGGGGATTCGGCCGCGGGAAAATCGACCATCTCCGCCGGTATCGCCCAGATTCTGGGGCCGGAGCGGGTCGTCGTCATCTGCACCGACGACTATCACCGCTATTCGCGCGCGGAGCGGGCGAAGAACGGGATCTCGGCGCTCGATCCGCGCGCCAACTACATCGACATCCTCGAACTCGACATCCAGCGCCTGCGCAACTGGCAACCGATCCTGAAACCGGTCTACAACCACGAAGGCGGCACGCTGGACGCGCCCGAATACATCGAGCCCAAGGAATACATCATCCTCGAAGGCCTGCTCGGCTACACGTCGCGGGCCATGCGCGCCAATTACGACGTGAAGATTTATCTCGAGCCGACCGAGGACCTGCGCCGCACGTGGAAGATCCGGCGCGACACCGCCAAGCGCGGCTACACCGTCGAGGAAGTGCTGAAATCGATGGAAAAGCGCAAGTTCGACAGCGTCAACTTCATCCAACCACAGCGCACCTTCGCCGACATGGTAGTCAGTTTCTACCGGCCCGAGGGCAAGAACGAGGAAAGCGGCGCGCACCTGAACGCCCACCACATTTTGCGCCCGACGTTGCCGCACCCCGATCTCACGCCGATCCTGGAGGCGGGCGGCAAGAAGGGACTCCGCCTCGAACTCGCCCGCGACATCGACGGCAAGCCGGTGGACGTGCTGGAAATTTCCGGCGACATCGACGACCGGCGGGCCCAGAGCATGGAAGATTTGATCTGGAGCCTGATCCCCGAGGCGCAACACCTGCGCGACAACGTCGGCCGCTACATGGACGACAAGAATCGCCCGGCCATGAGCCATCCGCTGGCCCTGTCGCAGCTTCTGATCACGTACCACATGGTCAAGGCGGCGCTCGGCCACCACGCGGTTTGAGAAGCGGGTGGGCGGCGGGCAGGATGGTCATTTTCCGCCGAAAAGAGTATGAAACGGGCCTTCCGCCGCGCCGCCCGGAACACACGAACAGAGGAATCGCGATGGTAGCGAAACGTAAGACGAAGAAGACCAAGCGGGCTTCGCCCGCGCGCGTGCGCCACGATTTGATGGCCAACACCATCCGCTTTCTCGCGGCGGACGCGGTCCAGCAGGCGAACTCGGGCCACCCCGGCATGCCCATGGGCATGGCCGACGTGGCGACGGTGCTGTTCACGCGCTACCTGAAATACGATCCGGCCAACCCCGATTGGCCGGATCGCGACCGCTTCGTGCTGTCGGCCGGGCACGGCTCGATGCTCTTGTACGCGCTGCTCCATCTCACCGGCTATCCGGCCATGACGATCGAAGAGTTGCGCAACTTCCGCCAGCTCGGCTCCAAGACCGCGGGCCATCCCGAATACGGCCACGCGCCGGGCATCGAGACCACCACCGGTCCGCTCGGCCAAGGCATCGCCACGGCGGTCGGCATGGCGCTCGCGGAAAAAATGCTGGCCCGGCGCTTCGGCAAGAAAGTGGTCGACCATTACACCTACGTCATCGCCGGCGACGGCTGCCTGATGGAAGGCATTAGCCACGAGGCGATCTCGTTCGCGGGCCATTTCGGCCTCGGCAAGCTGATCGTCTTCTGGGACGACAACCGCATCAGCATCGACGGCGGAACCGATCTCGCCGTGTCCGACAACCAGCTCATGCGGTTTCGCGCGTCGGGCTGGGACGTTCAGGCGATCGACGGCCACGATCCCGACGCGATCGCGCGCGCCATCGACCACGCGAAAAAATCCGAAAAGCCATCGCTGATCACCTGCCGCACCGTGATCGGTTTCGGCGCGCCCAAGCTCGCCGGCTCGCACAAAACCCATGGCGCGCCGCTCGGCGCGGACGAAATCAAGGCGATGCGCGAGGCGCTGCATTGGGGCTTCACCCCGTTTGAGATCCCGCCGCAAGCGCTCGCCGCCTGGCGCCAGGCCGGGGCGCGCGGGGGCAAGGTGCGCGCCGCCTGGGAAAAGCGCGTGGGTGCCATGCCCGCCGCCGATCGCGCCGAGTTCGAACGTCGTGCCGCTGGACGGCTGCCGGACGGCTGGGTCGCGCAACTCGCCGCCCACAAGCGCAAGATGGCGGAGGAAAAGCCGAAAGTCGCGACCCGCCAAGCGTCCGGTTCGGCGCTCGAAGTGCTGACGGCGGCGATTCCGGAACTGGTCGGCGGTTCGGCCGACCTGACCGGTTCGGTCAATACCCAAACCCGCAGCACCTTGCCGGTCACGACCGACGACTTCTCCGGGCGCTATATCCATTACGGCGTGCGCGAACACGGCATGGCCGCGATCATGAACGGTCTCGCCCTCCATCGGGGATTCGTGCCGTACGCCGGAACGTTCCTGGTGTTCGCCGACTACATGAAAGGCGCCATGCGGCTTTCCGCCCTGATGGAGCAGCGGGTCGTTTATGTTCTGACCCACGACTCGATCGGCCTCGGCGAGGACGGGCCCACCCACCAGCCGATCGAAACCCTGGCCGCGCTTCGCGCCACGCCGAACTTCAGGGTTTTCCGCCCCTGCGACGCGGTCGAAACGGCGGAATGCTGGGAACTCGCGCTCAAGCGCGAGGACGGCCCCTCAGGGCTGGTGCTGACGCGCCAGGGTCTGCCGACGCTCCGCACCGCGCACGTGGACGCCAATCTGTCCGCGCGCGGCGCCTACGTTCTGGCGGAAGCGGCGGGCGGGGCGGGCGCGCGTCGCGCCACGCTGCTCGCCACCGGCTCGGAAGTTTCCGTGGCGATGGAGGCGAAAAAACTGCTCGACGCGGACGGAGTTCCGGCGGCGGTCGTTTCCATGCCGTGCTGGGAACTGTTCGACGCGCAGGACGCGGACTATCGAAATCAGGTTCTCGGCTCGGCGCCGCGCGTCGCCATCGAGGCGGCGGCTCGGCTCGGCTGGGACCGCTATCTCGGTTCGCGCGGCGCTTTCGTCGGCATGAGCACCTTCGGCGCTTCGGCGCCGGCGCCCAAGCTCTACGAACACTTCGGCATCACGCCCGCCAAGGCGGCGGCGGCGGCGAAAAGTCTATTGGCCTAGCGTTCCGACGCCCTGGCGAACGAGTAGGGCGTGTTATATTTATAAGCGAGCCCACGGAGGGAGAGCGGATCATGGCCTTGGTTTCGTTGCGTCAACTTCTCGATCACGCCGCCGAGCACGGCTACGGCGTGCCCGCGTTCAACATCAACAACATGGAACAGCTTCTCGCCATCATGTACGCGGCGAAAAAGACGGATTCGCCGGTCATCATCCAGGCGAGCCGCGGGGCGCGCTCCTACGCCAACGACACGGTGTTGAAGCACCTGATCCTGGCGGCGGTGGAAATGTTTCCCGACATTCCGGTCTGCATGCACCAGGATCACGGCAACAATCCCCAGACGTGCATGTCGGCGATCACCAACGGCTTCAGTTCGGTGATGATGGACGGCTCGCTCAAGGAGGACGCCAAGACGCCCGCCAGCTATGACTACAACGTCGAGGTCACCAGAAAAGTGACCGACATGGCGCACATGGTCGGCGTGTCGGTCGAGGGCGAGCTCGGCTGCCTCGGCTCGCTCGAAACCGGCAAGGGCGACAAGGAGGACGGCCACGGCTTCGACGGTTCGCTCGACCACAGCATGCTGCTGACCGATCCCGACCAGGCCGCCGATTTCGTCAAGAAGACCAAGGTCGACGCGCTCGCGGTGGCGATCGGCACCTCGCACGGCGCCTACAAGTTCTCGCGCAAGCCGACCGGCGATATCCTGGCGATGGACGTGGTCAAGAAAATCAACGCCAAGCTGCCCGACACGCATCTGGTGATGCACGGTTCCAGCTCGGTACCGCAGGAATTGCAGGACATCATCAACAAGTACGGCGGCCAGATGCCGCAGACCTACGGCGTGCCGGTTTCGGAAATCCAGGTCGGCATCAAATACGGCGTGCGCAAGGTGAACATCGACACCGATTGCCGCATGGCGATCACCGGTCAGATCCGCAAGGTGCTGGCCGAACACAAGGAAGAATTCGATCCGCGCAAGTTCCTCAAGCCCGCGCTCGAGGCGATGCAGAAGGTGTGCGAGGAACGCTATCAGCAGTTCAACACCGCGGGGCAGGCGTCCAAGATCAAGATCGTTCCGCTCGCCGAGATGGCCAAGCGCTACGCCGCCGGCAAGCTCGACCCCAAAGTGCACTGAGAACCCCGTGGCCCGACCGGTCAAGATCGCGCCGTCGATCCTCTCCGCCGATTTCGCCCGGCTCGGCGAGGAGCTGCGCGCGATCGACGCCGCCGGTTGCGATTACGTCCACATCGACGTGATGGACGGGCACTTCGTGCCCAACCTCACCTTCGGCCCGCCGGTGATCAAGGCGCTGCGCCCGCACACGCATAAGCCGTTCGACGTGCATTTGATGATCGACCCGGCGCAGCCGCACCTCGAATCCTACGCCAAGGCGGGCGCCGACATCATCACCGTGCACGTGGAGGCCGACGCCCATCTCGACCGCAGTCTGCAGGTGATCAAGGGCCTCGGCAAAAAGGCGGGGGTTTCGCTCAATCCCTCGACCCCGGCCGAGAGCGTCGCCTACGTGCTCGACAAGCTCGATTTGATCCTGGTGATGTCGGTCAACCCAGGTTTCGGCGGACAGAGCTTCATTCCGTCGCAGCTCGACAAGATCAGGCGCCTGCGCGAGATGATCGGCAGCCGCCCGATCGAGCTGGAAGTGGACGGCGGCGTCAACGCCGAAACCGCACGCGCGGTGGCGGACGCCGGCGCCAACGTGCTGGTCGCCGGCAGCGCCGTGTTCAGCGGCAACGACTACAAGGCGACCATCGGCGCCATCCGCAAGGCGGCCGGTTGATCCCAAAATGAGAACAGCACTTGCTCCCGAATTGGGAGCGTGCTAGCCTGAATCATGCGAATCGTCGCGGTCAGCGCGCTCAAGGAGTTCTGGAGCCGGCCGGGTCGCGGCGATGCCGAACAACCGTTGCGCGCATGGGTCCACATCGCCAGGGCGGCGGCCTGGACGAAGCCGACCGACGTCAAGCAGATGTTTCGCGGCGCCGATATCTTGCGGGGCGGCCGCGCGGTGTTCGATATCGGCGGCAACAAGTACCGGCTCGTCGCCGCCATTCACTATCGCGGCCAAAGGATTTATGTTCGTTTCATCGGCACGCACAAGGAATACGACGCCATCGACACCGAAACCGTGTGAAGAGACCAATCATGAAAATCAAGCCGATCCGAACCAAGGCCGATTACCGCGCCGCGCTCAAGGAGGCGGAGCGCCTGTGGAACGCCGAGCCCGGCACGTCCGCCGGTGACCGGGTCGAAGTGCTGGTGACGTTGATCGAGGCTTACGAGGCGCGGCACTATCCCATTCCGGCGCCGGATCCGATCGCGGCAATCGAGTTCGCGATGGAGCAGCAAGGCCTTACCCGCCGCGATCTCGAACCCGCCATCGGCAGCCGCGGGCGCGTTTCCGAAGTGCTCACCCGCAAGCGACCGCTGACTCTTCCTATGGTTCGCGCACTCAGCGATTTGTTGCGGATACCGACCGACGTGTTGGTGCGGCCCTACGAAACGCGATCGGCCGCCTGACCAATCGCTTTCAGCCGTCCTTTTCCGCAAACACCCGGCTCTGGCGGAGGTCTTCGGCCTCGATCAGGCTCAATTCCGTCGCGCTCACGGGGCGGCCCGCCTTGATCAGGCGGTTGGCCTGGCGCAGCCGCGCGCGGTCGAGGGCGTTGCGGATCGAGCGCGCGTTGGCGAAATTGGGGCGCGTCCGACGCAGGCGCACGTATTCGGCCATCGCCTGTTCACCTTTGGAACTGAAGCGATACCCCATCTGGGCCGCGAGCAGCTTGGCGATCGCCAGCAGTTCGTCGTCGCCATAGTCGGGGAAATCGAGGTGGTGCGCGACGCGCGAAGCCATGCCCGGGTTGCTGCGGAAAAACGTGTCCATGCGATCCTTGTAGCCGGCGAGGATGACTACCAAATCGTCGCGCTGGTTTTCCATCACCTGGAGCAGGATTTCGATCGCTTCCTGGCCGTAGTCGCGCTCATTCTCCGGGCGGTAGAGGTAATACGCCTCGTCGATGAACAGCACGCCGCCCATGGCGCGCTTCAGCACTTCCTTGGTCTTGGGTGCGGTGTGGCCGATGTATTGGCCGACCAGGTCGTCGCGGGTGACCGCGACCAGGTGGCCTTTCTTGGCATAGCCGAGCCGGTGCAGGATCTCGGCCATGCGCAGCGCGACCGTGGTCTTGCCGGTGCCGGGATTTCCGGTGAAGCACATATGAAGCGACGGCGCCGCGGTGACCAGCCCGGCTTTGCGCCGGGCGCGGTCGACCAGCAGCAGCGCGGCGATTTCCTGCAGGCGCGTTTTGATCGGCGCGAGCCCGACCAGATCGCGGTCGAGCTGTTCGAGCACACCGCCGATGCCGGCCTCGGCCGCTTCGGCGGCGAGGTCGATGGCCGGGGCGGGCGAAGCGTCGTCCATGGCGTGTCCGTCAGTCGTTATAGCGCTCGCCTTCCGGGCGGTCGGTCGCGTAGCTGTGCGTCGTATAGCGGATGGTGCGCCCGTCGGCCTCCTGGCGCACGACGCCGAAGCCGGGCTCGTTCTTCGGCCGCTGCACGATGAACGACATGCGCGGCGCTTCCCAGCCGCGGGTCGAATCGAACGCGGTGACGCGGATGTAGTGGCGCGGATAGGTCTTGCGGCATTCGTCGAGGATGGTCATCACGCCGGCCGCGTCCTTCTGGTCGAACAGCGGCTGGCCCATCATTTCCCAGTAGGTGTTGCGCGGATGGGGATCGTCGGTGAACTCGACGTTCACCGCCCAGCCGTTCTTGTGGGCGTATTCGACCTGCTTGACGATCTGCGCGTCGGTGAGGGGAGGGAGAAACGAGAATTGGCCTTGGGTGACGTACATGGTTGGATTCCTACAGGGCTTTAGCGCGAAACGGCTGCGGTCGGAACGAAGTCCGGCGTGTCGGTCGATTCGAAGTTGAACGAAATGTTCTTCCAGGTGTCGAGGGCGGCCTTGAGCGGCAGGCACGATTTGGCGGCGGCCTCGAGGATTTGCGGCCCCTCGCGGAGATAGTCGCGGCCCTCGTTGCGCGCCAGGATCATCGCTTCGAGCGCGACCCGGTTGGCGGTGGCGCCGGCGGCGATGCCCATGGGATGGCCGATGGTGCCGCCGCCGAACTGCAACACCACGTCCTCGCCGAGGTAATGCAGCAATTGGTGCATCTGGCCGGCGTGGATGCCGCCCGAGGCGACCGGCATGACCGGGCGCAAGCTCGCCCAGGGCTGGTCGAAGAAGATGCCGTGCTCCAGATTCACTTTGTTGTGCGGCTCGCGCAGCACGTCGTAGATGCCGCGCACGGTGCTGGGATCGCCCTCGAGCTTGCCGACCACGGTGCCGGCGTGGATGTGATCGACGCCCGCCATGCGCATCCACTTGGCGATGACGCGGAACGACACGCCGTGGTTCTTCTGGCGGGTGTAAGTGCCGTGGCCGGCGCGGTGCAGGTGCAGGATCATGTTGTTGCGCCGCGCCCACTTGGACATGGACTGGATCGCGGTGTAGCCGATCACCAGGTCGATCATGATGATGACGCTGCCGAGCTCCTTGGCGAATTCGGCGCGTTCGTACATATCCTCCATGGTGCCGGCGGTGACGTTGAGGTAGGTGCCCTTGATCTCGCCGGTCGCGGCCTGGGCCTTGTTGACGGCTTCCATGCAGTAGAGGAAGCGGTCGCGCCAGTGCATGAACGGCTGGCTGTTGATGTTTTCGTCGTCCTTGGTGAAGTCGAGGCCTCCTTTGAGCGCTTCGTAGACGACGCGGCCGTAGTTGCGCCCCGAAAGCCCGAGCTTGGGCTTGACCGTGGCGCCGAGCAACGGCCGGCCGAATTTATCGAGGCGTTCGCGCTCGACCACGATGCCGGCGGGCGGGCCGTCGAAGGTCTTGAGGTAGGCGACCGGAATCCGCATGTCTTCGAGCCGCAGCGCCTTGACCGCCTTGAAGCCGAACACGTTGCCGATGATCGAGGCGGTGAGATTGGCGATCGAGCCGCCCTCGAACAGGTCGAGGTCGTAGGCGATATAGGCGAAGAATTCGCCGGGTCGGTTGGGCACCGGATCGACCCGGTAGGCCTTGGCGCGATAGACGTCGCAGGCGGTGAGGCGGTCGGTCCACACCACGGTCCAGGTGGCGGTCGAGGATTCGCCGGCGACTGCGGCGGCCGCTTCCTCGGGGTCGACGCCGGACTGCGGCGTGATGCGGAAGAGGGCGATCAGATCGGTTTCCTTGGGATCGTAGTCGGGCTGCCAGTAGCCCATTTGCTTGTATTCGAGCACGCCCGCGGCCCACCGGCCGCCTTCCTTCAATGTTCGCACGCCGCCTTTGGCCATGATCCGGTCCTTTTCAACGATCGCGTTGAGTAAGCATTTAAGTCATAAGGATATTGACGGCGCTTATGGATAAATGATAATAAAATGATTTTATAAATATCATAGCTTTCCATCTATAATACTGGATACCGTGAAAAACGCGACTTTCCGCCAGCTCCGCGTGTTTTCGGCGATCGCCCGGCTCGGCAGTTTCACCCGCGCGGCCGAGGAAATGCACCTCACCCAACCGACGCTGTCGATGCAGGTACGCAAGCTCGGACTGACGGCCGGCCTGCCGCTCTTCGAGCAAATCGGCAAGAAGGTGTATCTCACCGATGCCGGCCGGGCATTGCAGGAGTTCTGCCGCGAAGTGTTCGATGCTTTGGCGCGGTTCGAGATGACCGTCGCCGCGCTCAAGGGACTCAAAAGCGGGCGGCTCCGCCTGGCCGTGGTTTCGACCGCCGAGTATTTCCTGCCGCGTCTTCTCGGACCGTTCAGCGCCGATCATCCCGGCGTCGAGTTTACCCTCGAAGTCCTCAACCGCGAACGCATGATCGAGCGGCTCAAGGCCAACGCCGACGATCTCTACGTGTTCGGATTTCCGCCCGACGACGTCGAAGTGGAATCGGTCCGCTTCATGGAAAACCCGCTGGTGGTGGTGGCCCGGCAAGATCATCCGCTGGCGCGGGACCGGCGCATTCCGCTCGCGCGCCTGATGGCGGAGCCGTTTTTGATGCGCGAACCCGGCTCCGGCACCCGTTCCGCCGCCGAGCGTTTCTTCGCCGAGCATGGCGCGCATCCCCGCGTGCGCATGGAGCTCGGCAGCAACGAGGCGATCAAGCAGGCGGTGCTCGGCGGCCTGGGCGTCTCGGTGCTGTCGCGCCACACTATCGAGCACGCCTCGGGCCTGGTCGAACTCGACATCCAGGGCTTTCCCCTGGTGCGGCACTGGTACCTAGTGCGGCCGAAGGGCAAGCGTGCGTCGGTGGTCGCCGGCGCCTTTTGCGCCTATCTGGCCCGAGTCACGGAGCCCCGCGTCGGCCTGTGGGCGTAACGGGGTTATCCCCGTTATCCACATCGCGTTCTGATTCCCCGCTCGATGTTGCATTGGCGCGACGCGATCGCGGCAAGAGCATGGAATATCGTAATTTTCGCCCGCCGAATGGCCAGCGGATCAAGCATTGGGTAAACTGAAGGCCGAACAAACAAGCGCCGATGGTGGCAAACGGCGCGAACGGGAGGGAACAGCGTGGCGACGAACCAAACCGTTGCGGCCGCCAGGGCCGAGCCTGCGCCTCAACCGGCCAAGCGTTTTCGCATTCTCGTCTGCATCGACGGCACCGACGAAAGCTACCGGGCGCTGCGCTATGCCGCGCGCATCGGCAGCGGTAACGACGCCGACTTGGTCGTCGTCAACGTGCGCCCGCCGGACGAAGCCGGCCGCCTCGCCGGGTTCAAGGAACGTACCGCCGACCAGGGCCTGCTCCATTGGGGCCTGGAAATTCCCGGCGTGCGACACCTGAAGAAAGCGCGCGATCTGCTGCTCGAATGGCACACGTTCGAATCCCAAGGCTGGCAGGAAGAGATCGGGCACATCGACGTCAAGGGCGACGAGCTCGGCGACAACAAGGTCGTCTACACCAACAACGCCGGTAAGAAGGTGGTGCTCAAGCTGAAGGTGGCGTCCGACGTCGCCGCCGGCATCCTGCAGCAGTGGGACATCGGCCATTACGACCTCATTATCCTCGGCGCGTCGCGCAAGGAGCGCAGCCTGGCGAAATCGGTGTGGGATCCGCCGGTCGCCGACCGGATCGCGTGGCGGGCTCCCTGTTCGGTGCTGGTCGCAAGCGCGCTCGAGGAGGGGCATGGGCATCTTATTTGCACCGACGGCTCGGAGCGGGCGATGGCGGCTGTGCGCCAGGACGCGCTGGTCGCCAGCCGCTGCAACTGCGCCATTTCGCTGATCGCGGTCGCGCCCGACGAGGCCGGACTGGCGGCGGCCAAGAATCACGTCGAGGACGCGGCGCGCATGCTCGCCGGGCTCGGCATTCCGGTCCTCAACAAGTTCACGCCGGTCGGGGCCCCGGCCGAGGAAATCATCCAGGCGGGCC
>VGZQ01000054.1 GCA_016872535.1 Rhodospirillales bacterium
AACCAACCGCGCCGACGACATCATCGCCGTCGCTGTCGGTAATTCGCCCGGAGTCTTAGTGGAGGGATTTCTCGTATGCAACGGCGCTCATGCGTGGTCTCTAATTTTCTTGGCAACTTTATTACCTACTGAAAAAGGAAGTTATGCTGCGTTGCAATATCAGGCCATCCTCAGAAATCGGCGCACGCAACCTTGCCGGGACACGGAAAATCATTCGACCGGGAATGAAAGCGGACGCATGTCGAAAACATGTGCCGCCATCCTCCATGCGCACTAAATTGTCCCGATTTACGCCTTGTATTTGCCGACATGTCGGCAACGTTATCGGTACAATCCGGGCCAAAGGAGCGCGACTGGGCGTTCGGATCGACACCCGAAGCGCCGCGTAAACGATGGCCAGGGTCTATGGCGCCCAAACACCTGGGCTAGGCGTCGGTGCCTACGACGTTCGCAGGTGCATCAAAGAAAAATTCACGCGAAAGCGAAATTTTGTCGGATCGATCCGCCCTACTTTGGCATTACTTCAAGCCTTGATAATACGCCTGAAGGATTTTCACCACCTCGGGGCGACTGAACTCGGGCGGAATCGCTTCGCCCTTGGACAGCATTTCGCGCTGCTTGGTGCCGGAGATGTTGACCTGGTCTTCCTTGCCGTGCGGGCAGGTCTTGGCCGTCGCCATGCCGTAACATTTCTTGCAGAAGAACGTGATGTCGATCTTGAGCGGCTTGGTCTCGAGCGCGCCGTCCCAGAGCGTGTCGAAGATGTGCTGCGCATCGAACGGCCCGTAGTAGTCGCCGACACCGGCGTGGTCGCGCCCGACGATGAGGTGCGAGCAGCCGAAGTTTTGGCGAATCAGCGCGTGCAGCAGCGCCTCGCGCGGGCCGGCGTAGCGCATCTCGATCGGATAGCCCGCCTGGATGACGGTCCCGGGAACGAAATAATTTTGGATCATGGCTTCGATCGCCTGGGTGCGAACCTCGGCCGGAATGTCGCCCGCTTTCAGCTTGCCGAGCACCTGATGGATGAACACGCCGTCGGTCACCTCGACCGCGATTTTGGCGAGGTGTTCATGGCTACGGTGCATCGGGTTGCGGGTCTGAAACGCGGCGACGCGCGACCAGCCCTTTTCCGCGAATAGGGCGCGACTTTCGGCCGGGCGCAGATAGAGGCCCTTATACTTGCTCGGATACTCGCCTTCGCTCAGCGCCAGCACGCGCCCGGCGAGGTTGACGGGGCCTTGTTCGTTGACCTTCTGCACGCCTGGGTGCTTGGGGTCGGTTGTGCGGTAGACGTGTTGGTTCTCGAAATCCTTGTCGATCGAATATTTCTCGGAAACCGCGAGGACCGCCATGATCTCCTTCGATTCGGAATCGACCAGCGCGACCTCGTCGCCTTCCCTAATCGTAGCGGCCAGCTCCTGGCTTGCCGAGAGCGTGATGGGAATTGGCCAGAAGAGGCCGTTCTCCATCTTCATTTCGGCGCAGACGCTGCGCCAATCGTCTTGACCCATAAACCCATCGAGCGGCGTATAGGCCCCCATCGCCATCATGATGACATCCGAGGTTTCCCGGCTGGTCATCGGCACCTGCTTGAGTTTCTTCGCGCGCTCAAGTTCCGCCTTCCGTTCGGCGATGGGCGCGAGCAGCGGCTTCAAGGAACCTCCGCCATGCGGATTGACGAGTTTGGACATCGATATCCCCCTGGGTCCTGTAATCCCTAATATTCAAAAAGCGGCGCCAAGATTGCGTTGAGCGCGCGCCCATGTAAAGGCAATATATATTCGCCTTCTAATTTAAAAAGAAAGCAAGAATTTCGCGAGCACTCGGCCGCACTCCCACGCCACCGTCGCCCCCAAAAAAACCGAGGTGACGGCGAAAAGAGGCGGTTTGCTCTCTCCGTTACTTCTACTTCACGGGCACGAACGCGTCCGCGCGCCGCTCGGCCGCCGCGAGGGTCTGCGCGTCGATCTGCTTGCCGACCACGGCCCGGTTCTCGGCCGCGCCGGGATATCCCTGCTTCTCGGCAAGGCGGAACCAAGTGTAGGCCTCACCCCAAGACTCAACCGTAAGCGTTTGCGCCTTGAGCCGGCCCAGTTCGTATTGTGCCGCCGCGTCGCCGCGTGCCGCGGCCGGTTCGGCCCAGCGTTGGGCTTGTGCGATATCCCGCGCGATGCCGTAGCCTTCGCCGTAAACTGTCGCCAGCGCCGATTGCGCCGCGGTGTGGCCCTTGGCGGCAGCCATCTTCAACCACTTGGTCGCGAGTTGGAGATCGGCGAAAACCGCCCCGGTACCTTCGCCAGCGCCCGAGAGATAGAGGAAGCCGAGGGTGAACTCAGCATCACCGTGCCCCTGGGACGCGGCCTTGCCGTACCATTCGGCCGCTTGGCGGTAATCGCGCTTCACCGCCTTGCCGTCGCTGTAGAGCGTACCGAGGTAGTATTGGGCGCCGGCGTCGCCGCCCTCGGCCAGCGCTTTGAGTTCCTTGAACGCAGCTTCGTATTTGCCGGCCCGGTAAGCTTGCCATGCGCCCGCGGTATCGGCGAGAGCGCCGGGGGACCGCACAGCCCACAACAGCGCGGCGATCGCGACTGCCGCTGCGATCGCAATGGAAACTTTTTTCAACATGGCAAATTTCTCCTTTCCGCACGCCCCGCTTTTCGCGCGGTTATGGTTAACGCGCCGTCCTACTGTTCAATTAGGCACAGATACACCGCGCGCAAGCCGAGCCTGTCCCCCGCAAACTGTGCGTTTCAGCGGTCCGTCTTGTGGACAAACCATTGCGCTCCCATATTCGAATCGAACCGTGGTAGGATTTATGAGACGGGTCGACTTGCGACTCGATTTCATTCACTGGGAGGTTGTTATGAGCAAACCCACTCAAGCCCCGCCTGCGTCCGAAACCGGCAAGAGCAGCGGCAACTTGCCGTCGTTCCCCGGCGTCAATCCCGCCGATATCGAGCGCTTCTTCGAAGCCAACCGGACCATGATGCAGAACATGCTCGACGTTAATCGCAGCCTGTTCGAGTTCGCCGACGCCCGTTTCAAAGCCGACGTCGCCGTGTTCGACGATCTGTGCAAGTGCAAAGACTGGCAGTAAGCCTCGAAGATCCAATCGCGCTTCATGAGCAACCTGACCCAGCAGTACTTCGATCAGACCATGAAGCTGATGGAAGCGGCAACCAAGATGCTCGCCACTCAACGCGCAGCGACGCGCGAATAGGACGCGATTACTTGCTGGTGGCGACGTAGACGCCGTCCCAATCGGGCGGGGGCGCGTTTTTTTCGAATTCGGCGATCCGCTCTTCGTACAACTCGTAGAGCCCGCCGAGGTTGAGGCCGTTCATCTTGCTCTTGCAGGTGGCGATCTTCATCCGCGCCAAGTCCCATTTCTGGCCGCGGTAGGCGGCGAGCAGATCGCCGTGCTGTTTCTTGAGGGCGGCGAAATCCGGTGTTTGCGCGAACGCTTCGTCGCCGAGCGCGGTATAGATGCGGACCGCTTCGGTCTTGCCCTTGACCTTGATCTGATCGATTTCGAGTAGCGCCAAGTCGGGCGCCTTGGCCACGGTGTTTTCGCCGACGACGATATCGACCCCGTAAGTCTTGCACTGGCCTTCGAGGCGCGATGCCAAGTTGACGTTGTCGCCCAGCACCGAATAGTCGAAGCGCTGGTCCGAACCCATGTTACCGACCACCACGTCGCCGGAATTGATGCCAGTGCCGATCTTAAGCGGCACGTATTTGCGTTTTTCCTGCTCGGCCTCGGCCTTCAGCTTGTCGTTGAGCGCGGTCATGGTCTTGTTCATCTCAAGGGCCGCCTTGATGGCATGGCGGCCGTGGTCGGCATCGTCGAGCGGCGCGTTCCAGAACGCCATGATGCAATCGCCCATGTATTTGTCGACCGTACCCTGATAGCGGAGGATGACGTCGGTGAGCGGCGTCAGCAGCCGGTTGATGAGTTTGGTCAATCCCTGCGCGTCGAACATCTCGGAGATGGTGGTGAACCCGCGCACATCGCAGAACAGCATGGTCATGTTGCGCATTTCGCCGCCGAGTTTGAGGTGGCTCGGATCCTCCGCCAGCTTCTCGACCATCGCCGGCGACAGGTAATGGGCGAAGGCGGAGCGAACCTGACGGCGCTGAGCTTCTTCCTTGGCGTAGCCGACATAAGTCAGCAGCATATACAGCAGCGACAAGGAGATGATCGCGTATCCGGCATCGAACAACAGCCGTTCGTTGGCGAAGAAGTGCCACGACGTGTACCCCGCGCCGCCCGCGGTCCCCAGGAATAGAAGCGCCGTCCATTTTGCGCCGATGAACGGCACCAGCCAGATCAGCATCAAGCCGCCGCCCAGCAGCAAGGCCATTTCGGCGACTTCGAAATAATTGGGCCGGCTGAGATAGGCTTTCTGTGCCGCGCTTTCGATCAACTGGGCATGGACCTCGACCCCGGGGATCACCGGTTCGGTCGGCACCGCGCGAATGTCAAGCAGTCCGACCGCCGAGGTGCCGACCAGCGCCATTCGATTCGCGATCCTCTTGGGATCGGCGACACCGGAGAGAATGTCCTTGGCGGGAATATATTTTGATTTGTCACTCTTGGAAAAATACGGAAACACTCGACCGTTCCGGTCGGTCGGAATTTTCAAATCCTTAGTAATCGCCATTTCGGTGATGCCGGCGGCGTTGGCCTTGACCAGGATGGTCGGCCGGTTGACCGCGACACGCAGCATCTCGATCGACAGCGAGGGATAGAACTGGTCCTTGTGCAGAAACAGCGTCGGTACCCGGCGAACGATGCCATCCGGTTCCGGCACCAACGAAAAGATTCCGCGGCCGGTGGCAACCGGCTCGATCTCGGCCACGTTGCGGACCAGCGAGCGAAATTCAGGCAGAAAGCGTTTTGGATCCACACCTTCCCCCTGCTTGAGGAAAGCGACGGAAGAGCGAACCGGCGGCGTCGGTTTGGTCTCGATATCCTCCCAATAACCGGCCTGGCCGAGGACGACGCGGCTTTTCTTGATGACCTCGGCTAACAGAACGTCGCCGCCCTTGACCTGCTCAAGGCGCTTGCGGGTTGCCTCGTCGAGACCGTCGAGCGCCTCGATGATGCTGGACGGATTCATCCGGTCCGGTTCGGAGAACACGATGTCGAATGCGACCTGCGCTGCGCCCATCTGCATCGCGTTCTGCACCAGCTGCGCCACGGTCTTGCGCGGCCATGGCCATTGCCCGATTTCGGCGAGGCTCGCTTCGTCGAGGTCGATGATGACCACCGGCTGTTGTTCCGGCGGCGGGATCGGGCGTGGCTTCAGCTGCTGGTAGTAATCGAATGTCTTGAGTCGCAGATATTCAACCGGATAGGGGTTGGCGTTGTAGGCAAAAACCAATGCCGCCAGCAGCGCGAATCCGAGTACGCGCTCCAGGCTGAAGATGCGTTTCAAGATTTTGACCATCGCCCCCTCGACCTCCGCGCGCGAATCGGCCGAACGCGGCCACCCGCGCTTGAAGACCGCGCCATTGTAGCGTTTCGCAATCCCACTCGGTCAAGTCCCGCTAGGTCCGCGCGGCTTGGGCCTCCACGGGTGGAAAAGGCCGCCGGTTCCGCGTATATTTCGAATCCCATGGCAATGATGGACGCCACCAAGAGCGCCTGGCTGATCCCCTTCATCCGGCCGCTACGCCCGGTATTCGCCGAAGTCCTGGCGATGTCGTTCTTCGTCAACGTCATCGCGCTGGCGGTGCCGGTGTTTTCGCTCCAGGTCTACGACCGGGTGATCGGCCACCAGGGTTACAGCACATTGCAAGGCCTGATCATCGGTATGCTGATCGTGCTGGCATTCGATTTCATCCTGCGTCAGGCGCGCTCGCGCATTCTGCAAACGATAGCGCTCCGAATCGACGTCCAGGTCGGACGCGAAATCTTCCGCAAGTTCATTTCGCTGCCGCTGCAAACCCTGGAATCCCGTACCTCGCACCAGTGGCAGGCCCTGTTCCGGGACGTCGACATGGTCCGCAACACCCTCTCGGGCGCGTCGGCGGTGCTGATCTGCGACATCCCCTTCGCGGTGATGTTTCTCGGCCTGATCTTGGCCATTGCCGCGCCGGTGGCGTGGGTGCTGGCGATTGTGCTGCCCGCCTTCATGTTCGTCGCCTGGCGTTCGGCCGGCGCGCTGGCCGAGGCCAACCGCAACGAGCGCGGCAGCTCCATGAACCGCGATAATCTGATCGCGGAAATGATCGCCGGCCGCTCGACCATCAAGGCGCTGGCGCTCGACCGCTCGATGGGACCGATGTGGGAGGACCTCCACGCTTCCAACATCGCCAACGCCATCGCGCGCGGCGCCAAGACCGATTTCTACCAGAACGTCGGCGCCTCGCTGACGATGATCACGACCATCACCATGACCTCGGTCGGCGCGCTCGCTATCATTACCCAAAACATGACCATGGGCGCGCTGATTGCCGCGAACATGCTGAGCGGACGCCTGCTCGGCCCGCTCAATCAACTGGTCAGCCAGTGGCGCACGTTCACGGGCTTTCGCCAGTCGGTCGAACGGCTGGGCGAAGCGTTCGCACTCACGAGCGAACGGCTTGAAGCCGAGGTCCGCCTCGGCCGACCCAAGGGCGAAATCGTCGCCGAACGCGTGGTCTTCAGCTACGCACCCGACCTCGCGCCGGTGATCGACAACGTCAGCGTCGTGCTCAAGCCGGGCGGTATCCACATTTTCGTCGGCCGCAACGGCAGCGGCAAAAGCACTATCATCAAGCTGCTGATGGGGCTCTATCAGCCTCAATCGGGCCGCGTCTTGCTCGACGGCGCCGACATCGCCCAGTTCACCCGTGGCGAGCTGGCAACCTGGATCGGCTACGTACCCCAGGATTGCGTGCTGTTCGCAGGCTCGGTGCGCGACAACATCGCCTACCGGATGCCAGGCGCCACCGATGAACAAGTCATCAAGGCCGCGACCGCCGCCGGCGTCCATCACTTCATCATCGACCTGCCCGACGGTTACGCCACCGATATCGGCGAAGCCGGAAGGCGCCTGTCGGGCGGCCAACGCCAACGCATCGCCATCGCCCGTGCCCTGGTCGGCGACCCCGTCATCCTGGTGCTCGATGAGCCCTCCAGCAGCCTCGATCGCCAGGCGGAGCACGAATTGCGCGCCACCTTGACCGAACTTGCCAAAAATCACACGGTCATCATGGTCACCCACAGCCCGGTCCTGCTGACCGCCGCCGACGATCTGGTGGCGCTTGATCGGGGCAAAGTCGCCCTCGCCGGCCCGTCCAAGGAAATTCTCCCCCGGTTGTTCGGTCAGGCTCCACCGCCCAAGGAAACGCCGGCAAAAGATAGCACGGCCAAGGGTTCCGATACGAAGGACGCAGAATCAAAGAACGTCGTGGCGCCGCCGACGGCACCGCCGGCACCACCATCCCCGCCTCCTGCAAAGGCTCCTTCAGCTGCCGCTCCGGGGGCGCCCCAGCCAGCGGCATCGCCGCCTACGCCGACACCGAAGCCGGTACCGCTTGCGGCTAGGCCCGTCACCCGTCCTGCGCCGCCACAGTCGTCGCAACTGCCAACACCGAAGCCGGTGCCGCTTGCGGCTAAGCCTGTCGCCCGTCCTGCGCCGTCGGCTGCGCCGCCACAGTCGCCGCAGCCGCCAACGCCGAAGTCGGTGCCGCCTGCGGCTAGGCCCGTCACCCGTCCGGCGCCATCGGCTGCGGCCCCGCCCGCCGCCAAACCACAGGCGCCGCAAGCGCCTCGTCCATCGGCACGTCTGGTGCCCGGTCCCGTGACACGGCTTGCCGCCGCCACGACCCCGCCACCTCCGCCGCCCGCGGTCGGCCCGGTTCCGCGCCCCGCCGCCGCCCAACGTCCGCAACCTGGACCAAGACCGTCCACCGCGGCGCCGGGACCGGGACCGTCAAGTAACGACGCCTACGCAAGCTTGGTAGCGCAGTTGACACGCTCAAATTTCGCCCCGACATCTCGACCAAGTCCGACGCCCCCGACTTCGGCGGCGATGGAAACCGCGGTGAAGGCGGGGTATTCCGGCAACAGCCCGCTTGAATTGCCGTCTTCCGCCAACCTATTTTCCGATGGTGACGGCATCGTGCGTCCGACGCCCACAACGAAGCAAAAGCCATGACCACAAAACTCGACGTATTGATAAGCGAAAACCCGCTGCCCAGTTGGCGCGTTCTCGCTTGGCCCGCCATGATCATGATTGCGGTTACTGTCGGTTGGTCTTCGTTGGCCGAACTTGACGAGGTCGCCGTCGCCAATGGCGAGATCGTTCCGCTCGGGCGCGTCAAGGTCGTTCAGCACCTGGAGGGCGGAATCATCAAGGAGATATACGTCCGCGAGGGCGATACGGTGAAAGAAAACCAGCCGCTGATGCTGCTCGATCTTGCCTCGGCCGGCACCAACCGCGAGGAATTGCGCGCCCGCCTCGACGGCCTGCTCCTGGTCGCCGCGCGCCTCGAGGCCGAGGCCAACGGCAAGCAGATCGAATTCCCTGCCGATATCGCCGCCCGTCAGCCAGCCGTACTCGCCGCCCAGCGGCAAACGTTCGAGGCCCGCAAGCGCGAATTGGAATCGACCATTTCGGTGATGCGCGAACAAGTCCGCCAAAAGGAACTTGAAATCCGCGAAATCGATTCCAAGCGCAAGGCGAGCTCGCGCAATCTCGAACTGGCGAAGCAGCGTTTGAAGATGTCGAGTTCGCTGCTCGGATCGGGCCTAACCGCGCGGGTCGAACACCTCAAATTGGAAGCCGAGGTCGAGAGCCTCGAAGGCGAAGTCCAGACTCTGACGTCGTCGATGCCGCGCGCCCAGGCCGCCCTCGCGGAATCGCAGCAGCGCCAACGGGAACTCGAGGTTAAGTTCCGCCGCGAGGCGCAGGACGAACTCAGCAAGACCGAGATCGAGCTTTCACGGGTGCGGGAACTGCTCAGCAAGGCCACGGATCAAGGCGTTCGCGCCGAGGTGCGCAGCCCCAACGACGGCATTGTCAAGAATATGAAGTTCAATACCCTCGGCGGCGTGATCCGACCGGGCGATCCGATCATGGAAATCGTGCCGACCGGCGATAACCTCGTGGTCGAATCCAAGCTCAACCCCACCGACCGGGGTTATGTCGAGCGTGGCCAGCGCGCGTTGATCAAGGTTTCGACCTACGACTTTGCCCGCTACGGCGGACTCGAGGGTGAGGTAATCTTGGTCGCGCCCGATTCGACCACCGACCAGCAGGGCAACGTCTATTTCCGGGTCGTCGTCCACCCCGACAAAACCTATCTCGGCCGCCGCCCAGGCGAACTGCCCATTTCACCCGGCATGCAGGCGACCGTCGACATCCACACCGGCACCAAGTCGGTGATGGAATACATGATCAAGCCGGTACTCAAGCTCCGCCACGAGGCTTTCCGCGAGCGTTGACGCGAATCGTCGCCGCTTTTCATCGCCCTCTAAAGCGACAACCGATTGATTTTCGGCCTTTTTCGTCTATAAATGGCCGGGATCGTACATAATTGCGAACAACCTGGTCCACGGGTGCCGGCTGGCCGTTCGCACACGGCGGCCTTGAACTAAGGGGCTTCGATGTCACTGCCGACGGTATTGGGGCTGCTTCTATCGCTGGCTCTGTTCGCATGGGCCATTGCCACCGGCACGGACAATTACCGCGTTTTCTGGGATGCCCCGAGTCTGATCATCGTGCTCGGCGGCACCATGGCGGGCGCCTTCATCTCCTACGAGGCGCGCTACGTCATTCTCTCCCTCAAGTTGATCGGCCGGATTATCGTCGCGCCCCGGATCGGACGCAATCTGCTTCAAGCCGAGGTCGGCCGCATCATCAAATGGGCCTACATCGTGCAGAAATCGGGCCTGCCGGCCCTGGAAGCGGAAGCGGCCAAGGCGGTCAAGGGCGACAAAATTCTCCGCTTCGGGATCGACCTCGTCGTCAGCGGCTACACCGGGGAAGAAGTGCGCGCGATCATGCAGAATATGATCGACACGTCCTTCGGTCGCAATACGGTCCTGGTGTCGATCCTGAAGGCGATGGGCGCGGCCTCCCCCGCTTTCGGCATGGTCGGCACGCTCGTCGGCCTGGTCATCATGCTCGACAACATGAGCGACCCGTCGGCGCTCGGGCCCGCGCTTGCGATCGCGTTGATTACCACGCTCTACGGCATCCTGTTCGCTCGCTGGATTTTCCTGCCGACCGCATCGAAAGTCCTGCAGCGCGAGGAGATTGTGCGCTTCCGGAACTACCTGGTCGCCGAAGGCTTAGTGCTACTGGCCGACCGCAAGAGCCCCCGCTTCATCCAGGACAAGATGAACAGCTATCTCGACCCGTCGCTCCATTTCAACATCGATAAGATGATGAAGAAGTAAAGTCGGTCGGGAGGAAGGCGCCCATGGCTCCACCGCCGTATCAGGAAGAAGCCGAAGACGAATCGTGGCTGACGACATACGCCGACGCGGTCACCCTGTTGATGGCGTTTTTCGTCATGTTGCTGTCGATGTCGAGCTTCGATGTCGCTAGGTTCGAAAAAGCGGCCGAGGAAATTCGCGGCGATTTCAGCGGCCGGAAGGCGCAAGGCCCCATCTCGCTGATGAAAGAGGAGGTGCAGGACCTCGTCTATGAGGTCCAGGCCGATCAAGCCGTCACCGTCGAGACATCAGGGCGTGGGCTGTCGATCGAGTTGGCGAGCGGTGCCTTCTACAAGTCGGGGTCGTCGGAAATCCGCGAAGAGGCGGTGCCCGTGCTCGCCAAAATCGCCGAAACCCTCGGCGCGCCGCGCTATGCCTATTACCTGTTCTCGGTCGAGGGACATACCGACGACGTTCCGATCAACACGCCGCGTTATCCGTCGAATTGGGAACTGTCGACCGGCCGGGCGACCGCCGTCGTCCGGTTTTTCATCGAGCACGGGCTCGACCCGGAAAAACTCAGGGCGGTCGGTTTCGCCGAAACCCGGCCCAAGGCGGTCAATCGCGACGCGAGCGGCGCGCCGATTCCCGCCAACCAGGCCCTTAATCGCCGGGTGACGATCGAGGTGAGCGCCATGTCGATCGAGGAAAAGAAGATGTTCCAGATGAAAGCCGCCGCCCAGGCCCAGCAGGCTCCGCGCGCCAGTGTCGATCTCGCGCCGGGGAGCAATCGGCCGAACGGGGATCGCCCGGCCTCGGATGGGACTGCGCCCGCGTCCCGGCAGTGAACGCTCCCCTAACGGGGATCAGGCGAAGTCGATTTCCATCCCCTCGCGGCTGACGAAGGCGCCGTCCCAGGCGCGCGATGCCTCTTCGGCCAACCGGTCCATGAAATCGTCGTTGTGATCGGGGTCGTGGTGGAAGATGGCGAGTTTTTTCGCCCCCGCCATCCGGCAAAGCCGCAAGCCTTCGTTCCAGGTCGAATGACCCCAACCGATCCGGCTTGGGAATTCGGCCTCGGTGTAGGTGCTATCGTAAACGACAAGATCGGCTTTATGGATCAGCTTGAGCACGTTGGCATCGTCCTGGCCGGGGACATGTTCGGTGTCCGTGATATAGGTGACGGCGCGTCCGCCATGCTCGATGCGATACCCGGTCGCTCCATTCGGATGGTTGAGCGGCGCGGTCCGGATGTTTACGCCGGGATACAACTCGAATGTGTCGCCGGCATGAAAATCCTCGAAAGAGATTTTAGCGCGCATCGCCTCCAACGGCACCGGAAACATTGGGCTGTGCATTTGCTGGGCCAGCACGCCGCGAATATTGGTTCCCATCTTGAGCAAATGGCCGGCACGGATGCGAACCGTACACGAAGGGTTGTAGGCGGGCCCGAAGAACGGAAACCCGTTGATATGGTCCCAATGAGTGTGGGTCAACAACAGGTCAATGTCGTTCACGCCGTCGCGCGCGAACGACTGGCCGAGCTGGCGAATGCCGGTACCGGCATCGAGCACAAAGCGACGCCCGCCGGCGGCGATTTCGATACAACTGGTATTACCGCCGTAACGAACGTGTTCGGGCGAGGAACAGGCGATACTGCCGCGTACGCCCCAAAATTTGATCCTTAGTCCCATGACCCCACCAACGCGACGGCTTACGTTTGAACGGTGATGGGGGAGCCGACGGACAAACCCAACGCGATGTCCGCCCGCCCGCAGTTCACGGCGATTTCGGCCAACCCATTGGCGTTTTCATACCAGAAGGCTTCCCCCTTGGGAACGTCGCAAAACGTGCGGGAGCGAACAACGGGTTGCCCGCCGCCAAGTACCAGAATGGCCTTGGGGGGGATGGTCCCGGCCCTCAGTCCCGTCATGGCGTTGCCGAAATGGTCAATGTAAATCACTTCCCCGAGGTCATCCGGCCAATCACGGCCGACCAGATCGTTTGCTGAAATCGGGACCAGTCCGTCCGGCCCGATTCCCGTGCCGGGCAAGGCCGCAGCAATCCGCGCCGCGATCGGCGCGAATAGGTCCCGACCGTGGAAACTGGCCGACAGACGTTCTGGCCGCCAAGTGATGTGCCACCACGCTGCGGCTCTGGCCCGGCGCGCCGCCATAGCGAGCAGACCGTTGTCGGGTCCCACCAACCAGCGGCCATCCGCTTCCAGCGCCAATGCCCGGCGCGATCCGCCGACTCCCGGATCGACAACGCAAACGAACGTCGTCGAGGCTGGAAACTCGTCGACATACGCTGCGAGCAGATAAGCCGATCGCCTGGGATCGTGAGCGGGAGCGTCGGCGAACAAATCGACGATCCGCGCGGAGGGAAATTCCTTCAAGATCGCCCCGTGCATTTGCCCCATGTAGGGGCCGGCGAGGCCGAAATCGGTGAACAGCACGATCATGGTTGGGAATCCCGAACGCATGATCGCCCGCGCCGCCACGGCCTACAAACGAAAAGAGCGTCCCCTCCCGGGGACGCTCGAATCGCATGCGCCTTCCCGCGCGCGTCAGGGCGCGTGAGCGGCAAACGAAGGCGACAAGTCGAGCATTTCCTTCCTCAACTTGCCCAAAGCGCGGGCCTCGAGCTGGCGTACCCGCTCGCGGCTGACGCCGTAGATCCGGCCCAAGTCCTCGAGGGTGGCCGGATTTTCCTTCAAGCACCGTTCGGTCAGGATCTCGCGTTCCCGCCGCGGCAGTCTGGCCAATGCGGCGTGAAGGGCTTTCTTGCGCTGCCCATACTCCTCGCGCTCGGCGTATTCGGCTTCGGGGCTGGCCCGTTCGTCGACCAAGGAATCCTGGAACTGCGCGCCGTCCTCGTCGCCGATCGGCGCGCTCAACGATACGTCGCGCGCCATCAGGCGGCGATTCATGGCTACGAGGTCGCCCTCCGGCACGTCAAGCTCGCGCGACAGCCGCTTGGCTACTTCCGGCGACAGATCGGCGTTATCGGCGACCTTGAGCTTGTTCTTGATGCCGCGCAGGCTGAAGAACAGTTTTTTCTGCGCCGAAACCGTGCCCATCTTGACCATCGACCACGACTTCAGGATGTATTCGGTGATCGCGGCCCTGATCCACCAGATCGCGTAGGTCGATAGCCGAAAACCGCGTTCGGGCTCGAATTTCTTGACGGCCTTCATCAGGCCGATGTTGCCCTCCGACATCAAATCGGCCAGCGGCAGCCCGTAGCCGCGATACCCCATGGCGATCTTCGCGACCAAGCGCAGGTGGCTGGTGACCAACCGATGCGCGGCATCCACATCGCCGCGCTCGCGGTAACGGCGCGCAAGCATGTATTCTTCCCGCGCTTCGAGGATCGGAAACTTCCAGATTTCACGCAAATAGCCTTGCACTCCGCTGTCGGGCGGAACGATGGGAAGGGTCAGCGTGGTAACAGGCATCGGTCTTCTCCCTGATGATCCGGTTTCAACGCGCCTCGGTCGAATACCCGAAGGCGACAAACCGCCCTCCGGAGCTCGCTCCGGACGGGCAATTCCCAATGAAAGCCTCGTTAGGGATTGCGCGTCGTCTTGATCGATTCGATCATGGGCGTATCCTCCATCGGAAGCGATAAGCCGGGGCGGCCCACCCGAAGGTCGGGCCTTTAACCGATCGGTCCCATCAAGGGCCCCGATCCGCGAGCAATCTAGACCAAGTGTGTATTAGAGTCAACAAATAAGTCGAGTTTCCGTTTTGAATCAAGTAATTACTGGAATGCTAGTCGGGTGGGCTTTGGCCAAAACCCCCCGTTTCCCAGCCTTGGTCGAAAAATCCCGGAAGAACCGACATAGGCCGGCCATGCATGCCTGGAAAGGGACAGAATCGAGAGGGTCATTGACGGTAAAAGATACAGTTGTGGCCCTTCTCTGGTCCGGAACTCCCATCGGTCACCGCGCGGCCGGGATATTTAAAGGAGTTATCATGAAAGTTTCCCCTCCTGACCGCGAGGACGCCTCACGGTAAAATGTATCAACCGCGGGCAGCAATGGAGGATGTAGATCATGAGTGGCGCGGCGACCGAAGTCGATCTGACGTACCATTACGACGTGCGGTGCTTTTCGGACCGTTTTGCCCTAGCTCTCACGAAGCTGCTGCGATTTTCGCGGACACGTTTTTCGCCAAACGTTACGGGCATCGCGCGGTCGTTTTAGAAACGGTCGCCGCCGTGCCGGGCATGGTCGCGGCGACGCTCAACCACCTCAAGAGCCTTCGCCGCATGAGCGACGACGAAGGCTGGACTGAAACCTTGCTCAATGAGGCGGCCAATGAGCGCATGCACCTGATGACATTTATCGCGGTGGCTCGGCCGACATGGTTTGAGCGCATGTTGATCGTGCTGGCGCAAGGCATCTTCTACAACGCGTTTTTCCTGCTTTATTTGATTGCGCCCGGGACCGCGCACCGAATGGTAGGCTATTTCGAGGAGGAAGCGGTCGTCAGTTACACCAACTACCTTGCCGAAATCGATGTTGGTCGCTTACCCAACGTCGCCGCCCCGCCCATCGCCATTAAATATTGGAAACTGCGCCCCGAAGCGACGCTACGCGATGTTATCATCGCCGTGCGCGCTGACGAAGCGGGCCATCGCGATGTCAATCATCGTTTCGCGAATCAACTCTCTTCTTTTGCCAATTCTGCCAACACGCCAACGCCGTAGAAAGAGTCCGGCCAGGCTTCGAGCCGCAGTTCAACTGGGGTAAGTCGTCGGGAACGGCCGCGTCGAGAACAGCGCTTCGATGAATGCACGCAAGGCGTTCGCGCGGATTGATTTTCCCGCGTGACTCTACGCCGTCCGCATCAACTCGCGGGATAAGCTCTATTCGCGGGGGGAATCGGTGCTGGAAATCTGATCCGGGTGGACCAAACGGTAGGAAATCTGATCCGAGTCGCCCCCTTCGCCCGGCAAATCGGGCTTGGCCGGCGTGGTCGCCGTTTCCGGCGGCGCGATATCCGGCTCGATCAGGCCGAGATCCGGGATCGGGGGAAGCTTGAGATCGCGACCATTGGAAATTTCGGCCGCGCGTTTCTGCCGATAGAGGCTGCGGATCGCGGCGTAATAGTCGATCGAGGTCTTTTTGACCTGCTCGAGGTCGCCGCGAACGCTCGAATATTCGTCGATGCCCTTGATGCCGGTGCGAGTCCACTTCTCGACGTCGCGATCGGTGTTGGCGAACCAAAGGCCGAGCGGATCGAAGTACCCATCCACCAGGAGCTTGCCCACGGCATCGCGCGGGTTCGAAGGCCCGAGAAGAGGCAGCACGACGTAAAACATCTCGCCAACACCCCACACGCCCAAGGTCTGGCCAAAATCCTCGCTGTGGCGCTTGACGCCGAGTTCGCCGGCCACGTCGATCAGGCCGCCCATGCCGACGGTGGAATTGACCACGGCGCGGCCGAGCGTTTCCAACGCGCGCTGCGGCTCGCCTTGCAATACGTCGTTGGCGAGAACGATCGGGGTCGCGAGATTATTGAGGATGTTGCGAATTCCTTCGCGCACCACGGCCGGCAACACTTCTTCGTAAACTTGGCTGAGCGGCCCAAGCAGATAGTCGAGAAATACCTCGTTGAACGCGAAGATGGCCCGGTTCACCGGCTCAAGCGGATCGTTGACGTCATCCTCGACAGGCTTGGCGTCCGAGCCTTGGGACGCCTGCGCGACCTCCGGGGTCGACAGAGCCGCAGCGGCGGCGATGCCTTCCGCCGTGATCTCAGAGGCGCTGGTCGCCTCCTGTATACCGACGGTGCCAAATGCGACCGCTGCCGCGAGAAGGACAAGCCTGACGCCGGCGCGCGCTGAGGCGAGCAACGAGATGATTTTGTTCACGGGAGCTAAGTCCTTGCTCTTTAGTCGTCTTTTTGTCCTGGGCCGATTTGCACGCGAAACCCACCACCGGCATCCGGTCTGTCTGTCAGATCGATCCGATATCGTTGTTTTTACGTAAACTTCAAACGGGTCGCAACGGGGGGAACGCCACTATGCCGAAACCCTGTGGCATTTTTCCCACACTCATGGAACTCGTTGAGTTTGCTCGCAATTCAGGTTAGGTATGCCTCGACAACATAGGATTTCGGCAATGTTTTCACGGTTCAAGTTGTACAGAAAGGTTTTGGCCGCGTTATTGGGCTTGGTTTGGATTATTCCGACTCCCGCCATTTCCGGGGATTCGCCGCAAGCCATCGTCGCTCAGTTTCAAAGCGCCCTGGTCGAGGTGATGAAGGAAGCCAAAACCCTCGGAGTACGCGGTCGCTTCGAGCGCCTGAATCCGATCGTCGACCACGCGTTCCATATCCCGCTCATGGCTCAGATCGCGACCGCCGCCGCCTGGGCCGAAACCAGCGACGATAGGCGCCGCGACATGGTCAACGCCTTCCGGCGCATGAATATCAGCACCCTTGCCACCCTGTTCGACGGCTACAGCGGCGAGACGTTCAAAATCGTCGGCGAGCGTGACGGCCCGCAAAACACGCGTATCGTCGAAACAGTACTGACAAAATCGGACAAATCGACCAACGAAATCGCCTACGTTGCTCGTCAGTTCTCGTCGCGGTGGTACTTGATTGACGTGGTGGTCGATCGGGGCATCAGCGAGATCTCGGTACGCCGTTCCGAATATGCCCGCATCCTCAAAGACCAGGGCATCGACGGGCTGATCAAGACCCTCAACGACAAGGCCGACGAATTGTTGTCCACTCCAAGAGCCGCAAACTGACGCATGATGACGCACGTATTGGCTTCGATGTCGCCCGCGCGCCGGTTTTTGCCGGCGCTGGCCGTGCTGTTTGCCTTGACGCCCACGCCGGCGCAAGCGAATACGCCGAGCGCCGTGATCGACGATTTCCACGCCCAACTCATCGCCACGATGAAGGAAGGTCCCGCCCTCGGCTATGCTGGCCGCGTTCGTCGCCTGGAGCCGGCCGTGACGCGCGCCTTTCACCTACCGGTCATGATTCAGGTCGCGACCGGCGCCCACTGGCGACAGGCGACACCGGCTCAGCACAACGCCCTCGTCGCCGCCTTCACCCGTTTCAGTACCGCGACCTATGCCAAAAACTTCAAAAAATTCGCCGGCGAAGCGTTTGAAACCCTGGGCGAGCGTCCGGGCCCGCAGAACACCACCTTGGTCGATACCCGCCTCGTCGAATCCGACGGCAACAAGGTCGAAATCATCTATGTTATGAAAAAAGGGCCGGATGCCTGGAAAGTGGTCGACGTGATCGTGGATAAGGGAATCTCGGAACTGGCCTTGCGCCGTTCGGAGTTTTCCCGGGAACTGAGGGACGCAGGCGTCGATTCGCTGGTCAGGACCTTGAACCGCAAGGCCGACGAGCTCGGCGCCGACCCCGCCTGATTCAACGCGCCGGCCGCGCCGCGTAGACCGCCCCGAACGCCGCGCCGAGCAGCAGCCACACCAACTCGCGCGCCCGCCGCACCAGGGCCATCGCGACTCCAAGCGCCGGCCCCCCGGTCATCACCGAAAACACCAGCAGAAATGCGCCTTCCTGCGCGCCGACCGCGGCCGGAATGAAGAATGCCGCCGAGCGAATCAACTGCGCGACCGATTCGATGATCCAGGCGTCGGCGAACGACACCGGATGGCCGAGATAAATCATCGCGACGTAGATCTCGACCGCGCCCACCGCCCAATTCAGGAATGCGAGCGCGATCGCCGCGACAAAACGGCCGCGATTCTGCGTGTAAAAGCGGATCAAGCGTTCGTCCATGTCCCGGATGTGGTGGAGAACGTCGTTGATCCGCTCCAGCCATCGCCGGCGCCCCAACCACGTTCCGGTCGCCGAGGCGATCCTGAGCCGTTGCGCATAGAAGAAGATCGCGGTCGCGGCGATGAAGGCCAGCAACCCGACGACGGCGAGTCCCTTGAAATGTCCCGGCAGGTCGGACGCCCACACGGCCGCGAACCCGATGACCAGAAACAGAACCTGCGACACCATGTTGATGGTCCGGCCGAGAATGATTGAGGCCGTGCCCTCGCGGTAGCCGAGGCCGTAATGCTTGTTGAGCAGCATCGCCTTGACCGGTTCGCCGCCCATGCCGGCCGCCGGCATGACGTTGTTGAACACCTCGCCCACCATCCGCACCTTGAACGCGCGCCACAACCAGCGCGCGTTGAGCGGCACGCCGGCCATCGCCATCTGCCAGGTGAACGAATCGATCACGAACCCGAAGGCGTAAAGTACGATCAGCACGGCCATGCCGCCGGCGCCGACCAGAACCGCCAGCGACCAGACCTCGGCGAACTCGACTTCGGCGAACACGGCCGCCAGCAACCCGACCCCGACCGCGACATAGAGGACTTTTAGCGCGCGCACGATGGGGTTCTCCGGAGGCGCCGCCGCGCGCTCATACGTGGAATTCCCGCGCCCGCTTGATCAGGGCGGTCATCCAATAAACCTGCGCCCCGACCGCGCCCGCCGGCAGAAGCACCCACAACACGTCGAATGCCGCGAGCGCCAGGACGATGAAGCAGAAATCCGCCCGCGTCAGCTCGCGGAACACGAATAGAATCCATTCCCCGGTCGTTTGTGGCTTCTGTGCGTTATCCGGGGCCCTGCGCCAGGTCTGGTCGGGATCGTCGCTAGCGGACGTGACGTCGCGGATACCGTGGAGAAAACCGATGAAATAGTTGATGGTCGCGCCCGCTGCCGCAGCAAGCCCAAGCCAGTTCCAATACGCCTTCCCCGTCACTACCGTCACGCCGACGCCGAGGCCCCAGAAGAAGGCCGCGTGCACGATCCAGTCGACGAAACTATCGAAATGCATCCCAAACGGAGAGCATTGGTTCTTGAGCCGGGCGATTTCGCCGTCGCAATGGTCGAGGACATAGGCAACGAACAAGAGAAACCCCGAGGCCAGCGATGCCCCCCAAGTTCCTTGCGCCGCCGCCCACGCCGCAGCGAGCCCGACCAGGAGCGACATGGCCGTCACCTGATTGGCGCTGACCGGAAACCGCACCAGAACACCGGTCACCGGGCGCGAGAAGCGGCGAATCAACGGGAAAAGCGAGTTTGCGGACATAAAACAATACTAGCTCATACAGACGGAGTTTCGTAGCGCCGCATAAAGACCGCCATGGCCACCGGCAGAGCGACGAGCGCCGAGGCGAGCGTCAGAATCATCGCCGCCGTCAGCAGGATGCCCAAGCTCGCCATGCCCCAATGTTCGGCCAGAGCGATGCTGGCGAAGGAAGCGATCGTCGTCATCGCCGACAGGGCCATGGCCCGCGGCGTCGAGCTGGCGAGCGCCGCCGCCAAGTTTTCGGCCGCGCGCGCGCGTAATACCAGATGGATCCCGTACACCACGCTCATGCCGAACAGCAGCGGCAGGACAATAACATTAGCGTAATTGAGGGGGATTGCGGCCAGCACCGAAAACGCGCCGGTCAGGATCGTCGCCAGCGCCGCCGGGAGCAAGGCGAGCAAAACGTCTCGGAACCGGCGCAAGGTCGCATACAACAGCGTGACGATGGCGGCGAGCGCGAGGGCGGTCGCCTCGGCGAAGGCGCCGACGATCGCGCGGCCGCTTTCATACAACACAACCGGCGAGCCGGTGACCGCGGGCGTCACGGTGCGGATCGCGCCAACGAACCGGCGGAGTGCCTCCTGATCGCGAAGGTCGTCGCGCGGCACGATTTCGAGGCGCACCCGGCCGTCCGGCGCGACGTATTGGCGGCGCAACTCCTCGGGGAAGTCGGCGAGCGTAACCGGCCCGGCGCCAAGCGCCTGTTTGAGAACTTCGAGCCGGCCCGGCAGCGACGCGAGCAACCGGGCGTCGAGGTCGCGCCAGCGTTCCGCCCCGCCACCCGCCGGTCCCAACACATGGCCGCGCAGTAATCCGGCGAGCCGACCCGCGCTAGACGCCGCTTCGCCGCCCGGGATGGCAGCCAAGCGCACGAGGCGATCGGCCAGCCCAAGGAACGCCGCGCGCAATTCCGGTTCGGTCGGCGGATCGGCGCGTTTTTCTCCTTCCAGGGCGGGCATCAGAAACAACGCCATATCGGCAATCAGGTCGAGTTTTTCAGGTTGGCGCTTGGGCTCGAAATCCAGGATCGAGCGCGTCTCATCGACCTCGGGCAATTCGGCGAACCGCCGCGCCAACACTTCCGCTTCGGATGGGTCCTTGGCCAGTACCGTCGCCGCGTAGCGTCCCGCCTGCCCGTCGTCCTGCAGGGCGCGCAGGACGCGAACCGATTCCGCCTTGGGCGCCTTGAGATTGAGCGGATCGAAGTCGAATGTCGTCCGGCTCGCCGCCGCGCCGCCGAACACCGCCACGATTGCGAGTGCGATCGCTAGTCCCCGGTGATGGCGGATCAAGCCGCTCCAATAGGCGCGGCTTTTCCCGCCCGGAGATTCTGTCGCGGCCGAAAACCGCCGGGCAAGCCGAGCGGTGGTGCCGAACAGCGCGATCAAAGCCGGCACCACCGTCAGGTTCGTGACCAGTGCGACAAACATGCCGACGCCGGCGATCACCCCCAACTGGGCAAGGCCGCGATAATCGGTCGGCGCGAACGCAAAAAAGCCGATCGCGGTCGCGATCGCGCTCAAGGCCAGGGCGGCACCGACATCGCCGCCGCCGTCGGCGAGCGCGGACACCGCCGCCTCGCCCTGCGCCCGGCGCTCGACGAACCGCAGGCAAAAATGAATGCCGAAATCCACGCTCAGGCCCACGAACAACACCACGAATGTCACCGACAGCAGATTCAACTCGCCGAACAGCGCGATGCCGACGGACGCCGTCCACACCAGCCCCATCACCAGGGCGACGACGATCGCGACGCCCATACGCAACGATCGCAGGCCGCCGAAGACGATGGCCGCAACCACGGCGAGCGAAAGCAAAGACGCTAGGCCCACGCTCGATTCGACCGCCTTCAATTCCTCGTGGTTCAAGGCGGCGGAACCGGTCAGCCGCACGCTCACGCCGCGTTCGGGAACCAACCCCGCATCCCGGGCAATCCGGCGCAATTCGCTCATTGCCTTGCCTGCCGGAGCGAGTGAGGCGTTATCGAGGAGGGGTTGGATTAACAGGAAACGGCGGCGGTCCTTGGGCGCCGAAACCTCGCCCGACATGACATCCTGCCACGACAATTGCTTAAAGCGCCCGTCGCGTTGCGCCTCGATCACGTCGGAAATCGCGTCCAACGCGGTTCCGATCTCGATCGGCGCGGCCACCGGATCCTTCAGAATTTCCTCGGCCGCGAGATCGAGCATGGCGGCAAGCCCGCGCAGCGTGTGATCCCGCCATAGGGCGCCGAGAAACGGCTGCGCCCGCGCCAAGCGGTCGCCGAGGTCGCTCAGGTCATCGACCGACTTGAAGAGCAATCCGTGACGGCGGAAAAACGGATCGCCCGCCTGATCCATGACTCGGCCGAACAGCTCGGGACGCTCGCGCAGGCGCGCGGCGAGCGCGTGCGCGGCGTCGTCGGCAAGGTCCGACGTATCGCCTTCTACCACCACCAGGATGTTGTCGGAAAATTGCGGGAAGGCCCGGCTCACCTCCCGGCTCAGTTTCCGGAACGGAAGCTCCGGATTGAGCATGTCGGTGGTGTCGGTATTGACGCGGAAGTTCATCGCGAAATATGCGCCGCTGGCGGCGGTCAGCAGCAACGCGGCCGCGAGCACGCTCTTGGCGTGGCGACAGCAGAAGAGCACCAAGGCCCGGGCGGCCCGGCGGGAGACATCGGCCAGCGGGATACTCATGAAATCGTCATTTCAGGGACGGGGTCCGCACGCATATAAGGCTCCCGTCTCCGCCCCGGCAAGGGGTTGATTGGTCCGCGCCGACCATCGAATTATTTGACAGAATGGGGGGAACCGCCGAGTCTGAACGCCGAAACGAGTCGCTTCTCCGCCGGACGCGCCGCGTCATGCCCATGAACAATCCGCCTTGGGACCAGCGTATCGCCCGCGTGCTCGTGCGCCCGCTCGTGCGCACGCCGATCACGCCCAATCAATTGACCGTATTCACCCTGGTCGTTGCGCTGGCGGGCGCCAGTTTGCTCGCGGCAGGCAACCCCGCGGCCGCCAACTGGGGCGCGGGCCT
>VGZQ01000055.1 GCA_016872535.1 Rhodospirillales bacterium
CGCGAGATGGCGCTGGCCGATCGCGCCGCGCCGACGGAGCCGCGCGAGCGCGCGGGCGATGTCGTCGGGATCGCACGGCCGTTGCCAGGGGCGCGCGCCGTCCTCGAAGCGGGCGCCGGCGCGGCGCGCCTTGACCGCGCGCGCGAACCAGAACCACGCTTCCTCGGCGGAGGCGAACGGCCGGACCGGGGCGGCGTTTTGCGGCCTGGGGACGTAGCGGGGCTTGGCCATGATCGACCTCTATTCCTAAATTCAACTGATATATGTTTATAAACCTATTATAGATAAAAAAAGAAATCAATTCCTAATGAAAAAATGTAGCGATTCTAAGACACTGTTCCCATGCTCAAGCACGCGGACGTCTGGCGCGCCATCGACCGCCTGGCCAAGGAACACGGGTATTCCCCGTCCGGGCTGGCGCGCCGCGCCGGGCTGGATCCCACCACCTTCAACAAGAGCAAGCGCACCACCCGCGAGGGCAAGCTGCGCTGGCCGAGCACCGAAAGCGTCGCCAAGATTCTCGCCGCCACCAACGCCAACCTGATGGAGTTCGTCGGCTACGTGAACGAAAGCGACAGCGGCGGCGTGATCCGCAACATCCCGCTGATCGGCTTCGCCCAGGCCGGCGCCTCGGGCTATTTCGACGACGCCGGCTATCCGACCGGCGGCGGGTGGGACGAAATCCCGTTCCCCGGCCTCGGCGATCCGCACGCCTACGCGCTCGAAATCAACGGCGACAGCATGGAGCCGGTGTTCCGCGACGGCGACGTGATCATCGTCGCGCCGCACGCCAGCATCCGCCGCGGCGACCGGGTGGTGATCCGCACCAAGGTCGGCGAGGTGATGGTGAAGCAGCTCCGCCGCCGCACCGGCAAGGTGATCGAACTGCAATCGCTCAACCGCCAGCACGGCGACCGCACGCTGTCCCTCGACGACGTCGATTGGATGGCGCGGGTGGTGTGGGCGAGCCAGTAGCCGCGCCCGTCCGTTCGCCGCCGGACCGATTCATCCCGCTGTTTCAAGGAAATGAGCCGTCGGCGCCGATCCGCGCGCGCTTTCCCTATTGACCGATAAAAGGAATATTATCATAATTCGGGAATGAGCGACATACCGCCCGTTTCCGACATTCCGGCCGCCTCGGCGATCGCGCGCCTGCACGCGCGTTACGACGGGGTAATTCCTCGGCGCTTGCGCGCGGCCGCGCTCGCCGGCGGCGAGGCGGGCCGCGCCCGGCTCGCGGCCGAAGCCCGGCGACGCATGTTCGACGCGCTCGCGCGCGATTCCCTCGCCGCGCTCGCGGCGCGGCGCGGCCGGATCCGGCGCGGCGATCTCGCTTCGGATCGGGCGTTGCGGACGCTCGCGCGCGATCTCCGCTTCTATCGCGACCGGGGAGCGGAACGGCGGGCGGATTTAACAGTCGGCGGCTAAGGCATCGCTCGGTTGGACGTCTTCATTCCGTCATTCCCGCGTCAGCGGGAATCCAGCCTTTTCAAAATCCTGGACCCCCGCCTTCGCGGGGGCCGGCCCCCGACTCGATCGGGGGGTGACGCTTTTTTCCGAACACTCCACCCAAACCGCGCCTCGGCGTTACCGTCCTCGGGAGGCGGCCGGGGAGCGGTAATCGTCGCCCCCCGCCTTCCTGATACCCCCCTCACCCTCCCGCCATGGCGGGTCCCTCCCTCTCCCGCGAGAGCGGGAGAGGGTCGGGGTGAGGGTCACCCGAACCGCGCCCGCCGCGCGTCCTCGCGATGATGACGGAAAAGGCCGGATTCCCGCGCGGCCGGATAGCCGCAAGGCGATTATGGATATGTCATTAAATAATAAGGGTTTGTTCCCAAGTTGCCGAAACGGCGGGATCGGTTAAACATGGCGCGGAGTACGGCGCTCGATCGGCGGCCGCTTCAAGGACCGGGGCTCAACAGTTCGACAAGGGACATTCGACCATGCTCGCGAATTTCAAGATCGGCACGAAAATCATCGCCATCGTCGTGTGTCTGGCGGTCATCATGGCCGCGATCAGCGGCGCGGCGATTTTCGCGCTCGCCGAAATGTACGACGAAGCCAAAGAAATCGACAAGGCGTCCGTCCAAGTCCGGCTCGGCGGCGGGATGAACACCAACGCCGTCGCCATGAACCGGGGCGAATATTCGCTCGGCATGCTTCCGACCAAGGAAAACGTCGAAGCGACCAAGAAGGACATCGAGGCGCAGCGCAAAATCTTCGAGGAACGGTTCGCCCAGGCGCGCGCGACCCAGGACGCCGAGCAGAAGAAACACCTCGACACCGTCGAGGCCGCCTATCAGGCGTACCTCAAGGGACTCGCGGCCACCATCGCCAAGGCCGACCAGTGGGCGGGCAAGGTCGAAATTTCCGGCGGCCAGAAGGAGATCGCGGACATCGCCGCCGATCATCGGCCGCTGGCCTCCAATCTACGGAGGGCGCTGAACGATTACGTGAAAGTTTCCGAGGAGCATGGCCACCACATGGCCGAGCTGGCGGGGAAACTCTACGGGACCATGCGCTGGGTGCTCTCCGGCGCGGCGATCGCCGGCATCGTGATCGGTCTGGTGCTCGGCGTCCTGATATCTCGAGTCGGCGTCGTCAACCCCATCGCCAAGATCGTCGCCTGCCTCAAATCGCTGTCCGAAGGCAATCTCCAGACGGACGTCTTCGGCACCGGGCGCAAGGACGAGGTCGGCGACATCGCCAAGACGACCCTGGTCTTCAAGGAGAACATGCAAAAGACCAAGCAGATGGAGGAGGAAGCCAAGCAGGCCGAAATCCGCGCCGCCAAGGAAAAGAAGGAGATGATGAACAAGATGGCCGACGACTTCGAATCGAGCGTCGGCGGCATCGTCAGCGCGGTGTCGGCGGCGGCGACCGAGCTCGAATCGTCGGCCACCGCCATGTCGGCGACCGCCGAGGAAACCAACCGCCAGGCGACGGCGGTGGCGGCGGCGTCCGAGGAGGCCTCCGCCAACGTGCAGACGGTGGCGAGCGCGGCGGAAGAACTCTCCGCCTCCATCGCCGAGATCAGCAACCAGGTCGCGCAAGCCGCCAAGGTGTCGGCGAGCGCGGTCGAGGAAGCCAACCGGGCCAACGGCATGGTCCAGGGCCTGGCCCAGTCGTCGCAGAAGATCGGCGAGGTGGTGGAGCTAATCACCTCCATCGCCGATCAGACCAACCTCTTGGCCCTCAACGCGACCATCGAGGCGGCCCGGGCCGGCGACGCCGGCAAGGGCTTCGCGGTGGTGGCGGCCGAGGTCAAGAACCTCGCCAACCAGACCGCCAAGGCGACCGAGGAGATCGGCACCCAGATCGGCGGTATCCAGGGCTCGACCAAGGACGCGGTCGGGGCGATCCAGTCGATCGGCAAGGTGATCGGCGAAATCAACCAGATCTCGTCGGCGATCGCGGCGGCGGTGGAGGAACAGGGCGCGGCGACCAAGGAAATCGCGCGCAACGTCGAACAGGCCTCGGCCGGGACCAAGGAGGTCTCCTCGAACATCGCGGGCGTAACCCAGGCGGCGGGCGAGACCGGCCAGGCCTCGGCCCAGATCCAGACCGCGGCCAAGGAGCTCTCCCAGCAGTCGGAAACGCTTCGCAACCAGGTCGACAAGTTCATCGCCCAGATCCGCGCGGGGTGAACGGTCCTCTCGTCATGCCCGCGCAAGCGGGCATCCAGCTTTTTCGGAAAAGCGCTGGACCCCCGCCTTCGCGGGGGTGACGATTCCGTCTAATTGAAACGCGCTAAGGTGCGGCCCGATTAAACGGAATCAGGTTCAGGCGGTCACACCCCCACCCCATCCCTCCCCCGTCACGCCGATAGGCGTGCATTCGCACGACAAGGGGGGAGGGAAATCAAAAAGCCCCCTCACCCTCCCGCCATGGCGGGTCCCTCCCTCTCCCGCGAGAGCGGGAGAGGGTCGGGGTGAGGGTCACCCGAAGCGCGCTTCGGCGCCGCCGTCATTGCCGCGGACGCGTTCCGCGTCCTCGCGATGACGGCCGGGGGAAGTTTTAAAGCGCCTCGCCCTTGAGCGCGCGCTCGATCAGTTGCAGCGTCTCGGCGCGGCCGTAAAGGGCGATGAAGGAGCCCATGCGCGGCCCGTCCGCCTGGCCGAGCAGCACTTCGTAGAGGGCCTTGAACCAGGCGCGCAGGTCGGCGAACGGATGGCGCTTGCCGACCGCGTAGACCTCGGTCTGGATCGCTTCCGCGTCGGCGCCCTCGGGCAGCGCCCGGAGCGCGCGGGCGAGATCGGCCAAGGCCTCGCGCTCCATCGCCGAGGGCGGCCGGAACTTTTTCGCCGGCAGCACGAAGTCGCGGTAATAGACGATGGCGTATTCCACCAGCTTGTCGAGGAAGGGCGCGCTCGCCGGGCTCGCCTCGGGCCTAAGGCGGGTGATGTATTTCCACAGCACCGCCTTGTCCTCGGTGTGGCAGACGCCGACCAGGTTGAGCAGGATGCCGAAGCTGATGTGCCCGTCCTCGGCCGGCGGGCGGCCGGCGTGGATGTGCCAGGCCGGATTGTCGAGCTGGCGCGCCGGTTCCTGCTTGGGGAACGCGACCAGGTGGGCGAGGTAGTCGTCGACCGTGCGCGGGATGACGTCGAAGTAAAGCCGCTTGGCCGCGGTCGGCTTCTGGTACATGAACAGCGCGAGGCTTTCGGGCGGCGCGTAGCGCAGCCAGTCCTCGACCGCGAGCCCGTTGCCCTTGGATTTGGAAATCTTCTCGCCCTTTTCGTCGAGGAACAGCTCGTAGGTGAAGCCGACCGGCGGATCGCCGGCGAGAATCCGGCAGATGCGGTTGCCGAGGCGGACCGAATCGATCAGGTCCTTGCCCGACATTTCGTAATCGACGCCGAGCGCGGCCCAGCGCATGGCCCAATCGACCCGCCACTGCAGTTTGCAGTTTCCGCCGGTGACCGGCACCTCGAACGTGCCTTCCGCCTCGTCCTGGAAGACGACGGTGCCGTCCTTGGGCCGGTATTCGCGCGCGGGGATTTCCAGCACCTGAAGCCGTCCATTGCGCTCGCGCACCGGCAGGAACGGACAATAGGTGCGCCGCCGTTCGTCGCGCAGTTCCGGCAAAACGACGTCGAGAATCTCGCGGTGCTTTTCCAGCACCCGGCGCAGCATCGGATCGAACAGGCCGGCGCGGTAGCACTCGGTCGCGCTCTTGAATTCGTATTCGAAGCGGAACGCGTCCAAGAACGCGCGCAGCCGGCCGTTGTTGTGGTGGCCGAAGCTTTCGCAGCAGCCGAACGGGTCGGGGATCGAGGTCAGGGGCGATCCGAACGCGCTCGCCTTGTCGCCGACGAAGCGCGCCATCATCTCCCGGTTGGGCACGTTGTCGGGCACCTTGCGGAGCCCGTCCATGTCGTCGGAAAAAGCGAAGAGCCGCGTCGGAATGTCGCTGAGCAGCGAGAACGCGTGGCGGATCATCGAGGTCCGCGCCACCTCGCCGAAGGTGCCGATGTGCGGCAGGCCCGACGGGCCGTAGCCGGTTTCGAACAGGGCGTAACCCTTGGCCGGCGGGCCGCCGGCGAAGCGCTTGAGGACATTGCGCGCCTCGACGAAGGGCCAGGCGTTGGAATGCTGGGCGAGTTCGCGCAAACGGGACATGGGTGACCGGGAAAATAAATAAGGCCAGGGGTTCGGAGGCTAGCGCGGACTTTCGCAAACGTGCGAACCACCCCCACCCCAGCCCTCCCCCGTCGAGGGGGAGGGGGTAAGTGTTTGTGTCGCAACTCTTTCCCCTCCCCCCTTGTGGGGGAGGGTCGGGGTGGGGGGTATAACGCGCATTTGTGATTGTCGGTAGTACGGGCCGCGCCCCGGGCCCGTCAACGCTTTCGCGCCGCTATTTCGCCGGCTTCGGCGCCGGGGGCGGAACCGGCCCGAGGTATTGGGCGATCTCGACCGCGTCGATCTGCTCGGGCTTCAGGAACTTCTTGGCGTAATCGAGATAGACGCCCGAGGTCAGGAACAGGTCGAACAGGTCGGGGTCGATGTGCTGGTCCTTCTTGAAGAAGTACATGATCTTGATCGACTCGCTCAGCGTCTTCGCCTTCTTGTAGGGGCGGTCGGCGGCGGTCAGCGCCTCGAAGATGTCGGCGATCGCCATGATCCGCGCCGGGACCGACATGTCGTCTTTCTTGAGCCGCTTGGGATAGCCGGTGCCGATCAGGGTTTCGTGGTGGCCGCCGGCGTATTCCGGCACCGCCTTGAGGTGCTTGGGGAACGGCAGCTCGCCCAGCATGCGGATGGTCTGCACCATGTGCTCGTTGATCTTGAAGCGGTCCTCGGCGGTCAGCGTGCCGCGCCCGATGCACAGGTTGTAGACCTCGCCCCGGTTGTATTCGTGCTCGGGCACGTTCATCTTGAAGCCCCACTTGTTGTCGGGCGCGTAGTAGGGCGACGGGGCGCGCGGAAAAATGTGCTCGGGCTTGTCGGCGAGCAGCGGCTCGTCGACCGGCAGTTCGGCAGCGGGGACGCGTTCCTTGCGCTTCAATTCCTCGTGCGCGACGCCGATGCGGTCGTCGAGCGTGCGCTTCCAGGTGACGGCGGCGATCTTCTTGACCCGCTCGATCTTTTCCGGGGCCATGAATTCGCCGCCGATGTTGCATTCGGCGATGAAGGCGTAGTCGTCGTCGAGCGTGGCGAGCTTTTTCTCCAGCTCGCGCCGGAGCGAATCGGCGTCCTCTGGCCGGTCGAGCAGCGCGCGCAGGTATTCGATCACCGCGTCGCGCTTGACCACCTCGAACCGGGTGCGGATTTCGTGGATGCGGTCGCAAATGGTTTCGAGCTTGGTCGCCTTGTCGACCACGTATTCGGGCGTGGTCACCTTGCCGCAATCGTGCAGGTAGGCGCCGAGGTGCAGCTCGTACCACTGGTCCTCGGTCAGGTCGAATTCGCGGAACGGCCCCTCGGCCGCGTCGCAGGCGGCCTTGGCCAGCATCAGGGTCAATTCCGGCACCCGGAGGCAGTGCCCGCCGGTGTAGGGCGACTTGGCGTCGATCGCGCCGGCGATCAATTGGATGAAGGAATCGAGCAGTCTTTTCTGCGCGGCGAGCAGCTGGCTGTTGTCGAGGGCGACGGCGGCCTGGGACGCGAGCGCCTCGATCACCGGCTGGATGTCGGCGCCGAACGGGATCACCTCGCCGCTGGCGCGGTCGCGGGCGTTGAGCAACTGCAGCACCCCGATCACCGCGTTCTGGCTGTTCTTGAGCGGCACGGTGAGAAAGGACTTGGAGCGGTAGCCGGTGCCGGCGTCGAACTTGCGCGTGCCGGAAAAATCGAAATCCTTGGCCTCGTAGGCGTCGGGGATGTTGACCGAAACCGCCGCCAGGGCGGCGTGGGTGGCGACGCTCATGTGGTTGGGCGCGCCGGTCTGCGGGTCGTGCATGTTGAGCGGCGGAAACGTGATCGGCTTGCCGGTGGTGCCGCCAAGGGCGATGTTGAGCGAGTCGGTCCGCATGATTTCGAACTTGAGCTTGTCGTCGTCGGTGCGGATATAGAGCGTGCCGCCGTCGGCGTTGGCGATCGCCTTGGCTTCGAGCAGGATCATTTCCATCAGGCGGTTGAAGTCGCGCTCGGCCGAGAGCGCGATGCCGATGTCGATCAGGCGGCGATAGAGATCGCCGCCGCCGGCGGCCGCGGTCGCGCTGGTCTCGGTCGGTGGCGCCATAGAGAGCCCCTGGAAAATCGCGTCGGCCGCGCCCGCGCGATCGGCCAACCGCCGGAGATTACAGGGCTTTTTCCGGCCTGACAACCGAGCGGCCCGCCCCGAAGGGTAGCTCCTCAAACGGCGGGCAGCGCGCGCGCGGCGACGATGCCCGCGACCATCATCCAACCGACCGCGCGGTTGGAACGGAAGGTGGCGAGGCAGGCGGCCGGATCGTCGAAGTCGGTGCGCGCCGCCTGCCGGAAAAGATGCAGCCCGACCAGCGCCAGCACGGCGAAGAACGGCCACGCCAGTTGGGCGAGATGACCGGCGAGCGCGAACAACAGCACCGCGCCGCCGTAGAAGGCGAACAGCCAGGGGCGGGTCGCATCGCCGAGCCGGAGCGCGGTCGACTTGATGCCGACCAGCGCGTCGTCCTCCTTGTCCTGATGGGCGTAGATGGTGTCGTAGCCGAGGGTCCACAGCACGCAGCCGGCGTAGAGCGCGACCGCGGCCGGATCGAGTTCGCCCTTGACCGCCGCCCAGCCGAGCAGCGCGCCCCAGTTGAAGGCGAGGCCGAGCACGGCCTGCGGCCAGTGGGTGAACCGCTTGGCGTAAGGGTAGAACGCGACCAGCGGCAGCGAGGCGATGCCGAGAACGACGGCGTAAGCGTTGAATTGGAGCAGCACGATCAGGCCGGCGAACAGCATCGCCGCCAGAAACGCCAGCGCCCGGGGCACGGCGATCTCGCCGCTGGCGATCGGGCGGGCGCGGGTGCGGGCGACGCGGGCGTCGAAATCGCGGTCGGCGATGTCGTTGAGGATGCAGCCGGCGCCGCGCATGACCACCGCGCCGACGGCGAAGAGAACGATCAGGCGGAGTTCCGGCACGGCCTCCGAGGCCAGCGCCACGCCCCACCAGCAGGGAAACAGCAGCAGCCAGGATCCGATCGGGCGGTCGAGGCGGATCAGCCGCAGATAGGGCCGCGCCGGCGCCGGCACGAACCGGTCGATCCAGGTTCCGGTGGGGATATCGCTCGCGGTCGGGCGGCTGGCCTGGGTCATGGGCACGGTGTAAATCAAGGCGCCCCCTTTCGAACCCGGGGGAGCAGATATCTAAGTTTAGGCGGCCCCCGCGTTAATTCAAACGGGGCGTTAATTCGAACGGGGCTCGGGGAGAAGGCGACGGCCATGAGCGAAGCGACGGAACCGCGCGCGAAAGCGCGCCTTTATGTGGCGGCGCCGCTCGCGGCCGGGGCCGTGGCGCTCCTGACCCCGGACCAAGCCCATTACGCGAGCCGGGTCATGCGCCTCGGCGTCGGCGACCGCTTGAGCCTGTTCAACGGCCGCGACGGCGAATGGCGCGCGCGCGTGAAAACCGTGGGCCGCAAGGGCGGCGAGGCGGTGGTCGAGGAACGGGCCCGGCCGCCGGCGGCCGAACCGGACGCGATTCTGCTGTTCGCGCCGCTCAAGAAATCGGCGCTCGACGTTCTCGTCGCCAAGGCGACCGAGCTGGGCGCTTCCGACCTGCGGCCGGTTTTGACCCGGCGCACGGCGGTGGCGCGGGTCAACGTCGAACGGCTGCGCGCGCAGGCGATCGAGGCCGCCGAGCAATGCGAGCGCCTGACGGTGCCGGACGTGCGTCCGATGGAAACGCTCGAGCGCGCGCTCGGCGCGTGGGAGGGCACGCGCCGGCTGTTTGTCGCCGACGAAACCGGCGGCGGCGTTGCCGCGGCGGACGCGTTTTCCGCCGCCCCGCGCGCGCGTCCGGTCGGTTTTCTGGTCGGCCCCGAGGGCGGCTTCGAGCGATCCGAGCTTGACGCGCTCGGCCGCCTGCCCTTTGTTACGCGCGTCGCTCTCGGCCCGCGAATCTTGAGGGCCGAAACCGCCGCGTTCGTCCTGCTCGCCTGTTGGCAGGCGCTCGCCGGCGACGGCCGCGCGCCGCCGCCGCCCCGCGCATAAAAGGAATCGCCCCATGTCCGGAGCCCCGCAAGGCTCGTCCGAGCCGATCGCCGACCGCCGCCAGCTGGTCGAGTATTTCGCCTCGGGCTGCAAGCCGAAGGCCGACTGGCGGATCGGCACCGAGCACGAGAAGTTCGCCTATCGCCTGTCGGATTTGCGCCCGCTCGAATACGAGGGCGACCAGGGCATTCGCGCGCTGCTCGCCGGGCTCACCCGCTTCGGCTGGGAACTGGTGACGGAAAACGGCAAGCCGATCGCGCTTTCGCGCGCCGACGGCGCCGCCGTGTCGCTCGAACCCGCCGGGCAGGTGGAACTTTCCGGCGCGCCGCTCAAGACCATCCACCAGACCTGCAACGAGGTGAGCGAGCACCTGAAGCAGGTCAAGGCGGTCGCGCGCGACTTGAAGATCGGCTTTCTCGGCCTCGGCTACCAGCCGAAATGGCCGCGCGGCGAGATGCCGTGGATGCCCAAGGGCCGCTACAAGATCATGCGCGCCTACATGCCGAAGAAGGGCAAGCTCGGCCTCGACATGATGCAGTCCACCTGCACGGTGCAGGTGAACCTGGATTTCGATTCCGAGGCGACCATGGTCAGGATGTTCCGCGTCTCGCTCGCGTTGCAGCCGGTGGCGACCGCGCTGTTCGCCAACTCGCCGTTCAAGGAGGGAAAGCCGTCCGGCTTTCTCAGCTATCGCGGCCACATCTGGACCGACACCGATCCCGACCGCTGCGGCCTGCCGCCGTTCGTGTTCGAGGACGGCTTCGGCTTCGAGCGCTGGACCGACTACCTGCTCGACGTGCCGATGTATTTCGTCTACCGCGACGGGCAATACATCGACGCCGCCGGCCAGTCGTTCCGCGATTTCCTGAAGGGCAAGCTGCCGGCGCGGCCGGGCGAGATCCCGACCATCGCCGACTGGGCGGCGCACACGACCACCGCCTTTCCCGAGGTGCGGCTCAAGAAATACCTCGAAATGCGCGGCGCCGACGGCGGCCCGTGGGCGCGCCTCTGCGCGCTGCCGGCGCTCTGGGTCGGGCTGCTCTACGACGGCGTCGCGCTGGACGCCGCCTGGGACCTGGTCAAGGACTGGACGGCGGAGGAGCGCGAACATTTGCGCGCCGAAGTGCCGCGCACGGCGCTGAAGACGCCGTTCCGCGGGCGCATCGTCGGCGACATCGCGCTCGACGCGCTCGAGATCGCGCACGCCGGCCTCGCGCGCCGCGCCGCGCTCGACTTTTTCGGCTTCGACGAGACCCATTTCCTGACGCCGCTTTTCCAGATCGCGGAATCGGGCCTGACCCCGGCCGAGGAACTGCTCCGCGCCTACGAGCGGCGCTGGAAGGGCAACGTCGATCCGGTGTTCAAGGAGTATGCGTATTGAAAACCAGAGCATAGCGTTTCCCTCCCGCGAATGCGGGGGAGAATGCCGAGCGCAAGGTGGCCCTTGCACCGTCGGGCTCATACCGTGTCCGTGCAAACCAGAAACGCACAAGTATCTCAAGAATTGAAGATCGGAATGTGGCTCAGGTGCTTGTCAATTGTATCAACGAATTGACGCGGCAATTCTAAATGGAACTTTTCTTGCTTCCATATTTGGAAAAAACGATCAACAGTGTCAGCAGCCGTATCAACGACAAGTTTTTGCGGAAGTAGCGCCTTAGCGGCTAAGTATTTTAATTCATCCTTTGAAATCTCAGAGAATTTAGAAGTACGCACATATTTCAGAGCCATATTCTCGTCCTTGAGATAAACAATCGTGGATACGTAATCGTACGCGGGAGACAAAACCGGAGTGCGACGATCAGGGTATATTAGCGACCAGTTCTTTAAGTGCATATCTGCGTTACCAATAAGAGTATTGAATACCAGCCGTCGGATAAATTCCTCAATTTGTGCTTCTCCGCTTTCAGCGCGCAGTACTTTCGCGATGTTTTTATAGCTTGCTTTCTTATATTTATTGTCAGGATAAATATCAAAAACTTGCGCGAAATCCTCGATATGGACAGCAGACCCGTCATCCAATCGATCAAAACGCCTGATCGCAAAGGCCATCGTTCCAATATCGCTCATTCCCTCCGGTAACCCATTGATCGCATTCACCGAGATCAAACGGATTTCGGGCACATCGATTCCGATCCGTCGCGCGAGGGTCATCATCGCGTATTCATTCTCAGGTACCCGTTCATATTTCGATGATGGCAATTTCACGATCCATGAACCGCCGACACCGTTCACGGGAATGGTCAGCCCGCCAGTCGCCGCCATGACGGCTGAGAATTTCAATTGCACGCCCGCTAACGAAAAGCGCAGAGGCCGCCCTTGATTTGCGCCACGATGGCTATCATCGCCATTATCAATAGGGGGCAGGGCATCGCCGTCCGTTGCTTGTATGGTGATCGCGCCTGGAAGATCCTGGCCAAGCGCCCAAAGGAGAAAGAACTCTCGTTTAGGATTCACCCCTGCCCGTTGCGCGAGGTAATCACGCATTGGCCCTTCGGGCAGAAGATTTGAAAAAAACGGCATCACGCGCGTTTGCGTCGGCCGAATATCGGTGATGAGACCGCCATATTGATCCTTGAAGGATAGGCTCAGAGTGTCGCGCATATAGTTGTCAATATAGCTTCGATCAAAAGTAAAAAGGATTCTGTCGCTTTCAAGAAGGACAAGCGTTCCAATTGGCTTTTGATGAAGCAGAACCTTCAGAACCGACAGGTCAGCCATCGTCCTCGTCCAATCGGTACGCTGGAAGTGTTCGGCTTATAGCCTCGGAGGGAATTGCATGCGCAATCGTATTGCGTATTTCCTGTAGCTGCCGAGCCAGGTCCTTGATCTGTTTCAGCTTCTCCTGCGGCAGATGAAACTTCGGAATATTTATCGGCTGTATGGATTTATAGATGCTTCGTGCTTGCTTCGCGACCTTCTGAAGTTGTGCAATTTCTTCGAAGCCCAATCGAAGATTCTGGATTTCCCGTACTATATTTTGAATGCGCTGAATCTCACGAGTATCGGGGAGCGTCTCTGACAAACGCTTCCCCGCATCTTGAATGGCACGGATCGCTTTGAGGGCATCGGTGGTCGATGCCAGCGGTTGAACATTTTGAATAATACTCTGTACTGCCGGAACGGTTTTGCTTGGCACGAGAGTGACCTCCAGGTCGAGGGCACGCGCCAACTCGATCAAATTAGAAAGCGTGATGTCGACCCCGGCATTCTCGATCTTCGAGATATGTGCCTGGGTAAGACCGGTCTTTGCGCTTAACGCGCGCTGGCTCAGACCTCTGGCATGCCGCGCGGCTTTTAGGATGCGGGCAACTTCCTCAAGAGCGTATGACATTTGACATACTATAATATATTTGTAAGCGTTATTGATATATAAAAGCATATCTTATTGCAATAAAAATATTTTTGTTGATATACTATAATATATTTAAAAAGTGTATTGATATATTTTATAATATCAATCTTGGTTGCAAGGGCATGTTAGCAGGAATCGACGTTGTGGAAGTTGGGATTTGGCACCTCCCTCCGACCCTCATTACCGTCGGCGACATCGCGCTCGACGCGCTCGAGATCGCGCACGCCGGCCTCGCGCGCCGCGCCGCGCTCGACTTTTTCGGCTTCGACGAGACCCACTTCCTGACGCCGCTCTTCCAGATCGCGGAATCGGGCCTGACCCCGGCCGAGGAACTGCTCCGCGCCTACGAGCGGCGCTGGAAGGGCAACGTCGATCCGGCGTTCGAGGAGTATGCGTATTGAGCTGTTCCCCAAATGTGGTACACTTCGGGCGTATCCCCACGGAGATGCGTCATGCCCAAGTCCGAGATGATCCGCGCCCGCGTCGAGCCCGGCCTTAAGCACAAGGCCGAAACCGTGTTCGGCACGCTCGGATTGACCCCGACCGAGGCGATCACCCTTTTTTACACGCAGGTGACGCTGCGGCGCGGCCTGCCGTTCGAGGTGAAAATCCCGAACAAGGCGACCCAGGCGGCCCTGCGCGAGGCCGAGCAGGGCCGGAACCTCAAGCGGTGGAAGAGCCTCGGCGCGCTCAAGGCCGCCCATCGCTGATGCGGGCCATCCGGACGACGCGGAGGTTCGAGCGCGACCTCAAGCGGACCCGGAAACGCGGCAAGAAGCTCGACAAACTGTGGTCGGTGGTCGAACGGCTGCAACAGGGGGAGCCGCTCGATCCTCGCCATCGGCGCCATCGCCTGTCGGGCGAGTGGTCGCTCCATTGGGAGTGCCATGTCGAGCCCGATTGGCTTCTCATCTGGCACGAGGACGACGCCGGCGGACTGGTTCTCGTCCGAACCGGAACCCATTCGGACCTGTTCGATTGATCCGCCGCGCGGCCGCGCCGGTCCGGCGTTCGAGGAGTATGCGTATTGAGCGGACTCGAACTACGCCAGCAACGCCTCGATAATGTCCCACCTATTTTTGTACTCATCGATTCGCCAGCCGGTAAAAGACTTGTGCGGTGGTAAGTGAATTGTCCGCACTTTGCTTTCATTGTGCTTTTGGCCTTTCTTACCGGGCGTCTTCAGCCATTCCTTGTGCGCCTTAATAACATTTTCGGAAACGATTGAAGACGGAATCACATAGTATTCAAAAGGAGCGTTCTGCGTTACGGTCGGGATTCCCGCAAGAACCCAGATGAAATTCTTTCCGTAGTCTTTTTGCGCCTTTACTCCAACAGACACAGTTCGATTGCCAGGCACGAAAGTTTTCACTTGAATGTGAACGAACTTCGTCCCTTCTTTGTTGCTGCAGAGAATGTCAGTATTTGGTGTGTTGCCGATAGTGACAAGTGCAACTAGGTCTCTACGGCACAATTCCCCTGCCACAAAGAATTGGCTGGAGTTAGCCCGCGAAGATTTATCTGGTTTAGAAGACTTTGCTCGATCGTTCATTGCTTGGTTCCAATCGTACCCACTTACCTCTCTCACACCGCCGTCCCGTCGACGGTGATCTGATCTCCGATCAGCGTCGGCTGGCTTACGTGGCCTAGGACGAACGCTCGCTCCCGCCCGTGGCCTCCCGGATCATCGCGTCCACCGCCTTTTCGAGCTCGGTCAAGCGGCCCTGCGCGACGTTCTAGATGATCCGGTCGTCCACTTTCGCGTACTCATGGCGGAGCAGGTTCCCGATCGCGGCGATTTCCGGCCAGGGGATCGCGGGAAACCTCGCCTTCGTTTCGGACGGAAGATGGCGGCTGGCTTCCGAGATGATCTCGATGCCGCGCTCGGTCGCGCGGCGCATGGACCAAACGTCCTTGTAGATTTCGAATGTGACGCCGGCGAGGGTTTCGGAAATGCCGTTGATCGCGTCGCGCATGTCGTGAAGCCGGGTAAGAACGGTCTTCCCGGCCATCAGAAAACGCGCTCGGCCTCGGCGAGGATGCGGTCGCGGATCGCGGGATGCAGGCCGGCGCGGGTGGTGAGATCGACCTCGGTCCCGAGATAACCGGCGATATTCTCTTTCAGACGGATCAATTCGATCAGGCTGAAATCGCCGGCTTCGTCGTAGTCGATGAACAAATCGACGTCGCTTCCGGGTCCGGCTTCGCCGCGAAGCGCCGACCCGAACAAAAAAAGCGAGGTCGCGCCGCCCGCGCGGATGTCCCGCTCGTGGCGCTTCAAGGCCTGAATGACTTGGTCCCGGTTCATGGCCGAATTATAGCATCGGCCGATTGACGGCTTGGCGCGAATTTCGCTCCGCGCCCCACCCCCTCCCCGGCCCTCCCCCGTCAAGGGGGAGGGGACCAAGAGTTAAGGCACGCCGAACTTTTCCCTCCTCCCGTCGCGCCGATAGGCGCGCATTCGCGCGACGCGGGGGAGGGTTGGGGCGGGGGGTTAAATCCGCCCGGTCGGAATTCCGTCTGAAACGGTCCGAAAAGGCGGCGGCGTTCACACCGCTGCCGCCGACGGTGAGCTGATCGACCTTCAGCGTCGGCTGGCCGACGCCGACCGGCACGCCTTACTCCCTTGCAAGGGATATCAAATTGTAGTAACGATTTGCGGTGGACTACGAATGGGACGACGCCAAGAGCAGAGCCAACGCGGCGAAGCACGGCGTGCCGTTCAAAGCGGCCGAAACCTTCGATTGGGAATCGGCCCTGGTCGTCGAGGATGCGCGCGCGGGTTACGGCGAGTCGCGGTTCGTCGCGGTGGGATTTATCGCCAATCGTCTTCACGTGATGGCGTTCACCCGGCGCGGCGGCAACATTCGCGTCATCAGCCTGCGCAAGGCGAACAAGCGGGAGCACCGGTATTATGACGAAGCGATTGACTGATCGGCGCGGCGACGTGCGTCCTCTCGCCAAATCCGATTTTCGGAAGATGAAGCCGGCGCGGGAAGCGATGCCGGACGTGGTCGCGCATTATCGGCGGACACGGGGGCCGCAGAAAGCGCCGACCAAGGTGTCCACGACAATCCGACTCGATGCCAAGGTGATCGACTTCTTCAAGGCCAAGGGGCCGCGGTGGCAATCGCGGATCAACGACGCTCTAAAGGCGGTCGTCGATTCGGCGAAGTAGCTCACACCGCCGTGCCGCCGACGGTGAGCTGGTCGACCTTCAGCGTCGGCTGGCCGACGCCGACCGGCACGCCCTGGCCGTCCTTGCCGCAGGTGCCGATGCCGGGGTCGAGCTCCATGTCGTCGCCGATCATCGAAACCTTGGTCAGCACGTCGGGGCCGTTGCCGATCAGCGTCGCGCCCTTCACCGGGGCGCCGATCTTGCCGTTCTCGATCTGGTAGGCCTCGGTGCACGAGAACACGAACTTGCCGGACGTGATGTCCACCTGGCCGCCGCCGAAGGTGACGGCGTAAAGGCCCTTCTTGACCGAGGCGATGATTTCGTCGCGTTTCGCCTTGCCCGCCAGCATGTAGGTGTTGGTCATGCGCGGCATCGGCGAATGGGCGAAGCTTTCGCGCCGGCCGTTGCCGGTCGGGCGCATGCCCATCAGCCGCGCGTTCAACCGGTCGTTCAGGTAGCCGACCAGGACGCCGTCCTCGATCAGCACGGTGCGCGAACTCGGCGTGCCCTCGTCGTCGACGGTGAGCGAGCCGCGCCGCTCGGCGAGCGTGCCGTCGTCGACCACGGTCACGCCCGGCGCGGCGATGCGCGTCCCCATCAGCCCGGCGAAGGCCGAGGTCTTCTTGCGGTTGAAATCGCCCTCGAGGCCGTGGCCGATCGCCTCGTGCAGCAGGATGCCGGGCCAGCCCGATCCCAGCACTACCGGCATTTCGCCCGCCGGCGCCGGCACCGATTCGAGATTGACCAGCGCCTGGCGCAGCGCCTCGTCGACCACGTGCCGCCACGAATCGGGCGCGATGAAGCGGTCGTAGGCGACGCGCCCGCCGGTGCCGAAGCTGCCGGTTTCCATGCGGCCGTCCTTTTCCACCACCACCTGGACGTTGAGGCGAACCAGGGGCCGGATGTCGGCGACGCGGAGGCCGCCCAGGCGCACGATCTGCACCGCCTGCCACGAGCCCATCAGCGACGCGCTCACCTGCTTGACGCGCGAATCCTTGATGCGCGCGTAGGCGTCGATGTCCTCCAGCACCTTGACCTTGGTGGGGAACGGCACCGGGGAAAGCGGATTGTCGGAACCGTAGAGCGCGCGGTTGGTGCCGCTGGGCGGCTCGGCATGGGTGCCGCCCCGGCCGGCGCGCACCGCCCGCACCGTGTCGGCGGCGCGCTTCAAGGCCGCGTCCGACAGCTCGGTCGCGTGCGCGAACGCGGTCACCTCGCCCGACACGGCGCGGAGCCCGAACCCCTGCGCCGCGTCGAAGCTCGCGGTCTTGAGCCGGCCGTCGTCGAAGGCGAACGCCTCCGACTGGCGGTATTCGAGGAACAGCTCGCCGTCGTCGGCGCCTTGAAGCGCCTCCGCGACCCGCTTTTCGGCCTGGGCGCGCTCCAATCCGGCGCGGCCGTAGAACAGTTCGTCGGTCTGGGCGAGGTCGGAGGCGGGGGCCAGGGCCATCGGCGGCGGTTTCCTTCGCGAAAATGTCGCCCGTCCGTCGCGGGAGCGAATGACGGGGGCGGCGGTCCCCATGATATATAGGGGGCGGACAGCGAAAAGACGACCCGAAAGACCACCCGAAAAACCGCAGGGGTTTTATGACGCCGTTTCCCGAACACCCCCAGCGCCGCGCCCTGATCGACGAGGTCCACGCCCGGCCCTATCTCCTGCTGCGCGCGCCGACGCGGCTTTCCCATCTCGCGGTGCTGACCGGGGAAGGCGGCCAGGAGGCCGAGCGCGACCATCTCGCCCGGCTCTGCCAGGCGTTCAACGTGCCGCCGCCGCCCCGGGACGCGGCCCTGTTCACCGTCCGTCTCGGCGGGCTCCTGTTCCGCTGGGAACGGCACACGGAATTCTCGGCCTACACCTTCGTCGCCGACGGCCCGTTCGAGCAGCCGTTCAAGGACCCGCCGGCCGCGCGCCTGCCCGCCGATTGGCTGAAGGCTCTCCCGGGCGAAACCATTTCGGCCGTGCACATCGCGATCGAGCCCGCCTCCGCGCCCGACCGGGCGGTGGAGCAGACCTCGGCCCTGTTCGACAACAACACCGTGATCGGCAGCGCGGTGCACGGCGAGAAGGCCCGGGTGTGGACCGACGTGCGCGTGCACGCCGACGGCTACGGCCGTTTCCTGGTCAAGGACCTCGGCCTCAACCAGCGCCAACTCGGCCGCCTGGCGCAGCGCCTGGTGGAGATCAACTCCTACTCCCTGCTCGCCATGCTCGCCTATCCGATCGCGCGCGCCGCGTTGCCCCGGATCGCGGCGCTGGAACGCGAGCTTTCGCAATCGGTCAAGACGCTGTCCGGGCTTTCCGGGCTCGGCGACGAACGGACGCTGCTCGACCGCCTGTCGGCGCTGGCGGCGGAAGCCGAAGCCGTCGGCGCCGCGACCAGTTATCGCTTCTCCGCGGCCAAGGCCTACTCGGCGCTGGTCGCGCAGCGGTTCGAGGATTTGCGCGCGACCCGCCTCGAATGGATGCAGCCGCTCGACGAATTCATGCTCCGCCGCCTGGCGCCGGCGATGGAAACCTGCGCCAGCGTCGCCACCCGCCAGGACAGCCTGTCGGTCCGCGTCGCGCGGGCGAGCGATCTGCTGCGCACGCGGGTCGACGTCGCGCTCGAGGCGCAGAACCGCGACCTGCTCCGTTCCATGAACCGCCGCGCCCGCGCGCAGCTCCGCCTGCAGCAGACGGTCGAGGGATTGTCGGTCGCGGCCATCAGCTACTACGTCGTCGGGCTCGTCGCCTACGCCGCCAAGGCGGCGCACGGGGCCGGCGTCAAAATCGATCCCGATCTCGCCGCCGGGATCGCCATCCCGATCGTGGTCGGCCTGGTCTGGTTCGCGATCCGGCGCCTGCGCAAGGCGGTGGTCGGCAAGGGCGAAGACGACGCATGAAGCGCTCTTAGGTATGTGGAAATCTTAGTTTTTTCATCGGACAGCGGTGATTGTTCTTGACTTGTTCCCGCGCAAGATATAGTAGAAACAGGAATCTATCACATCAAAATATTGAATAATCCGATGGGCCGCTATGTAGCGGCAATTGGGTAATTGAAAACATTCTGATGCATCGAGACATCGACCTTCGGCGGATAAACCTTCGCGTTACCGATCCCTATAAACAGGAGGGACTTGTATCGACGATTCCTGTCGAGATTACACTCGTCGATGTTCTTAACACTTATAGCTTTGAACGATGGCCGCATGAAAAAGTGCGTTGCGTGAAATGTAATGGGCATCGGCACAAGCATGGCTTTACTGCGCTACTGTCAAATGGAGCCAAAGCATTATTTGGAAGTAAATGTGGTGAAGAGGAATTTGGTGAAAATTGGGCGCAAGCTACGGCAAGGCTACGTGAACAGTCGAGGCGACAAAATTTTTTACTGCAGCTCGATATTCTTGTGCCGCATCTTCCGAAGATACGGCAAGGATTAAAAGGGTGGCGTCCAGCATGTGATTCTATCGAATATAGCCACAAGCGGTTTAAAAATAATCTCGGATATGTTTATGAAGCGCTATGCCAATTGGTAGCTAGAGGTGAAACACAACTTAAAATTTATGAAAAGAAAACGATCCAAAAAACCAAACGGGGATCGGGTGAATCAAGATTCGTTACCGAATGGATTCCTCAAACGATATCGATCCTTCAAGGCGGGGCATATTTTAAAAACATTACTCCTACCGAAATATTGGATAAAGCCGACGCAATTTTGAAACAAATAGAAATTATTGCCGGTGATACAAGTCGATTCGACACAAATCATATGAGCATCTTAAACAAACAGCTAAATAATGTGTATCGCGAGCTACGGCAAATTGTTGATATGAGAAAAGGCGCTATCTTGTTTTTTGCACCCGATCATTTGAAATTGGTGGCTTATTGGGCGACACGAACAGATTCAAATTATATTCCAGGGCGTTACAAAGCGCAGGCGAATGAATTACACAATCTTGATACCGGTAAGTCGATGGCGCTACCTCCATCATTTGCCCCAATAGACGAAAATATTTTATTAATTTTGCAGTCTCCTGAAAAAATGAATTTCGCTGCCGCATAAGAGTTTTCGAGTGTTTTAGTTACCCTGCGGAACGTTCGCTACTCTTCTCGATTAGTTATTGAGTGATGACAATTTCGCCCTTGCCAACGTCCCGGCGACCGGCTACAACCCGCGCCACGACAACTCGCGTCTACGTGGTGATTTGGCCAACCGGCTTGCGGCCACGTTAAAAAAACCCGCTAAAAGGTTGGAGCCCGCATGAGCCCCGACCCTGTCCGGTTGGGGCTTTTTTGTTGCGCCGAAAGGATACGGATCATGGCCGAAAACTGCTTGCGGGGCGCCAAGACGCGGAAGCTCGCGACCCGGCTCGCGCGCGGCGGGCTTGCGCGCACGTCGTTCGACGAAACGAGCGAGACGCTGTTCCTGACCTCGGGCTACGTCTACGGCTCGGCGGCCGAAGCCGAGGGCGCGTTCAAGGGCAAAAGCCCGCGCTACATCTATTCGCGCTACGGCAACCCGACCGCGACCATGTTCGAGACCCGCCTCGGCCAGATCGAGGGCGCCGACATCTGCGTCGCGACCGCGAGCGGCATGGCCGCCGTGTTCGCCTCGCTCGCCTGCCTGGTGCGCGCCGGCGACCGGGTGGTCGCCTCGCGCGCGCTGTTCGGTTCCTGCCATTACGTGGTGCATGACATCCTGCCGCGGTACGGCGTCGAAACCGAACTGGTGGACGGCACCGATCTCAAGGCCTGGGCGCGCGCGCTTTCCCGTCCGACCCGCGCCGTGTTCCTGGAAAGCCCCTCCAACCCGACCCTCGAGATCATCGACATCGCGGCGGTCGCCAGGCTCGCGCGCCGCGCCGGCGCCAAGGTGGTGGTCGACAACGTGTTCGCGACGCCCTTGCTGCAAAAGCCGCTCGCCCTCGGCGCCGACATCGTCGTCTATTCGGCGACCAAGCACATCGACGGCCAGGGCCGCACCCTCGGCGGCGCGATCCTCACCAACGACCGCAAATATTTCCAGGACCACCTCACGCCCTTCTACCGCCACACCGGGCCGGCGCTGAGCCCGTTCAACGCCTGGGTGCTGCTGAAGGGGCTCGAAACCCTCGAACTCCGCGTCGCGGCACAGTGCGCCGCCGCCCGCGACATCGCGCGCTTCCTCGAAGGGCGCCGGGGTATCGCGCGCGTGCTCTATCCCGGCCTTCCCTCCCATCCCCAGCACCGGCTGGCGAAGAAGCAGATGACGGCGGGCGGAACGCTGGTCAGCTTCGACCTTCAAGGCGGCAAGCGCGCCGCGTTCCGCTTCCTCGACGCCCTCGAACTGATCGACATTTCCAACAACCTCGGCGACACCAAGAGCCTGATCACCCATCCCGCGACGACGACGCACCAGCGCCTGGGCGCGGCCGAGCGCGCGCGCATGGGTATCGGCGACGGGCTGGTGCGGCTGTCGGTCGGCCTGGAAGATGTCGGCGATCTCAAGGCCGATTTGCTGCGCGCGCTGGCGGCGGCCCAAGGCAAGAAACCGGGGGGCAAGGGGCGGAAGCGCTAGGGTCTGTACTCAATTAGGGGATTCTCAACGCTACGAAGATGTGATTCAAGCCTCCGAGGAGAACGGAGGCTGGGATGGCGCATCTTTACTGGCTGAACGACAAGGAATGGGCGCGGATCAGGC
>VGZQ01000056.1 GCA_016872535.1 Rhodospirillales bacterium
CATGTTCTGTCGTCTCAAGGACTTCCGGCGGATCGCCACCCGTTACGACAAACGCGCCGACGTCTTCCTCTCCGGCGTGTTCTTGGCCGCCGCCGTAGTATGGTGGGCCAATTGAGTCCGGACCCTAGTGCCTGGGGAATTTGTTCTCGCACTCACTCACGAATCAATCACCGTACCTAACAACCTCATTGCGTTAGTTGAAGGCAGGAGCACCTATGCAAGGGTTGGTCTGAGCATGCACCAAACAGCGCCATGGATTCAGCCAGGATGGAGTGGGCCAATCGTACTAGAAATCGCAAATCATGGAAAAATTCCCATTAAATTAACGCCCCTGGTAGATCGCCCATGCCAAATCACGTTCTTTGAATTGAAATCGCCTATTCCATCTTCGTTAGCTTACGGTTCACGAAAAACTGATCGATATAAAGATCAAAAACATCCTCTACGGCATAAACGTTAACGGTCGTTTTAGCCTCGCTTTTGAACATGATTGAATCGACAAAATAGAAACGTCGCATCCATCCAAAGACCGCGTTTCGGTCAAGGTGGCACGGGAACGTCGGGTTCACGCGTTCATCGAATCGAAGAAGCCGGCGTTGTTCTTGGTTTCCTTGAGCTTGCCGAGCAGGAACTCCATCGCGTCCGACACGCCCATCGGCATCAGGATGCGGCGCAGCACCCACATTTTCGACAGCGTCGCCTTGTCGACCAGCAGCTCCTCCTTGCGGGTGCCCGACTTGGTGATGTCGATCGAGGGGAACGTGCGCTTGTCGGAAAGCTTGCGGTCGAGAATGATCTCCGAGTTGCCGGTGCCCTTGAACTCCTCGAAGATCACCTCGTCCATGCGCGAGCCGGTGTCGATCAGCGCGGTGGCGATGATGGTGAGCGAGCCGCCGTCCTCGATGTTGCGCGCGGCGCCGAAGAAGCGCTTCGGCCGTTGCAATGCGTTGGCGTCGACGCCGCCGGTCAGCACCTTGCCCGAGCTCGGCACCACCGTGTTGTAGGCGCGCGCGAGCCGGGTGATCGAATCGAGCAGGATCACCACATCACGCTTGTGCTCGACCAGGCGTTTGGCCTTTTCGATCACCATTTCCGCGACTGAAACGTGGCGGGTGGCCGGTTCGTCGAAGGTCGAGCTCACCACCTCGCCCTTGACCGAGCGGGCCATGTCGGTGACTTCCTCGGGCCGTTCGTCGATCAAGAGCACGATCAGATAGCACTCGGGATGGTTGGCGGCGATGGAGTGCGCCATGTTTTGCAACATCATCGTCTTGCCGGTGCGCGGCGGCGCAACGATCAGTCCGCGTTGGCCCTTGCCGATCGGCGTGATCAGGTCGAGCACGCGCGAGGTGAAATCCTTGGTTTTCGCTTCCTCGATCTCCATCTTGAGCCGCTGTTCGGGATAGAGCGGCGTCAGGTTGTCGAAGTTGATCCGGTGGCGGACGTTTTCCGGCGGCTCGAAGTTGATGGTGTTGACCTTCAAGAGCGCGAAGTAGCGCTCGCCGTCCTTGGGCGCGCGGATCTGGCCTTCGACCGTGTCGCCGGTGCGAAGCCCGAAGCGACGCACTTGGCTGGGGCTGACATAGATGTCGTCGGGGCCCGGCAAGTAGTTGGCCTGCGGGCTGCGCAGGAAGCCGAAGCCGTCCTGCAGAAGCTCGATCACGCCGTCGCCGAAGATCGCCACCTCGTTGTCGGCGAGCTGCTTCAGGATGGCGAACATCATGTCCTGGCGCCGGAGCGAACTCGCGTTCTCGATCTGGAGTTCCTCGGCGTAGGCGAGCAGTTCGGCGGGGGACTTGGCCTTAAGGTCTTTGAGATTCATGACGGAAACGAGGGCGTCGCGGTGCGGAAGAACGTCGGGGAGGAAAGGGGGGTCGGCGCGGGGGTTAGGAAGCGATAAAGCGAAGCGCGCCCGCTTTGGAGAGTGGCCCGAAAATCAGCGGCCTCTCAAAGGATTAGCGAAAGACGTGAAAGCTGTCAAACGGCGTTTTTCCCGGCCTCGCTCAAAACGGCTTGACCACGACGAAAATCACGATCGCGATCATCAGGACGGTCGGTATCTCGTTGACAACCCTATAGAAAACAGCAGGGCGGCGGTTGCGATCCTCGGCGAATTCGCGCCGGAAGCGCGCCATCAAGCCGTGCAGCGCGAAGAGCCCGAGAAGCGCGGCGCATTTGCCCCACCACCAGGGCGACGCCCAAACACCCGCGCCGACATGCATGAGCAGTATCGCGCCGAGCGCAAGCGACGCGATCATCGCCGGCGTCATGATCGCGCGCAGCAGGCGCCGCTCCATCGTTTTCAGCGTTTCCGACAATTCGGAGCCGGGCTTGGCGTCGGCGTGATAGACGAACAATCGCGGCAGGTAGAGCATTGCCGCCATCCACGCGATCACCGCGACGATGTGCAGCGCCTTGATCCAGAGATACGCGGCGGGCGACAGCGGAAACATGCGCTAGAGGCTATCAAGGCCGCGCCCGTTTGCACATCGGGCAAAACGATCTCCGCAGACGTTGCCGTCGCCCGGCCGGCATATGCCGGACGGTCCGTCGAGGGCGGCGCGCGCGAGGCGGGCCAGCCCGGCGACGAACGACGGATGCTCGGCCACTGTCGGCACCCGGATGTAGTCGGGAACGCCCGCTTCATTGGCGTGATGGCGGTATTCGATGTCGAGCTCGACCAGGGTTTCGGAATGCTCGGACACGAACGCGATCGGCACCACCACCACCGGCACGCGGTCGCGCCCAGCGCGATCGAGCTCCTCGCTGGTCGAGGGCCCGATCCATTCGAGCGGCCCGACCCGGCTTTGGTAGCAGACCACCCACGCGGACGATGCCAGTCCGAGCCACGCGGCGATCGCGCCGGCGGTCGCTTCCACCTGGCGGGGATAGGGATCGCCGCGCGCGATCACGCGTTTCGGCAATCCGTGGGCGGAAAACAGCACGCGCGGCGATCCGGCGTGGGCGGATTCGATCATCGCTTTCCGGGTCATTTCGGCGACGGCGGCGATGAAGCCTTCCTCGACCGGGTAACAGCAAACCGGATGCGTCGGCCGTTCGAGCCCCGCCGCCCGGGCGGCACGGCGCCAGTCCTTGAACGAGGATTCGGTCGTCGTGGTCGAATACTGGGGATAGAGGGGCAACAGAACGATCCGCTCGGGGTCGAACGCCTTGACCGCGCGCGCGACCTCGTCGCTCATCGGATGCCAGTAACGCATGCAAACGAACGCGCGCGCCTCGATGCCCCCGACTTTAAGCGCGGATTCGAGGGCGGCGGCCTGCCGGCGCGTGAAAGCAAGCAACGGGGACGAGCCGCCGAGCTTGGCGTAGATGTCGCGCGCGATGCGCGCGCGGCGCCCGGCGATCAGCTTGGCGAGCATCGGGCGGATCGGCCACGGCAGCGAGATGATCGCCGGATCGCCAAACAAATTGCGGAGAAACGGCTCGATCGCTTCGGGCCGGTCCGGCCCGCCCAGGTTGAACAGCACGACCGCAATACGTTTCATGCCGACCGATCCCGCCATTTCCGGATAATCGCCGCGAGCCTTTCGACGTGTTCGGGCGGGGTTTCGGGCAATATGCCGTGACCGAGGTTGAAAATATGCGCGCGCGAGCGAAATCCGTCCAGGATTCTGAGCGTTTCCGATTCCAACCGCGCGCCGCCCTCGACCAGGATTTTGTTGTCCAGATTGCCTTGCAGCGCGATCGGGGATGGGATGTGCGCCACCGCCCAGGCCGGCTCGACGGCACCGTCCAGACCGATGGCATCGACTCCGGTTTCGCGCCCGTAAAACGCGTACCGCGGACCCGCTTCGCGCGGAAATCCGATAATTGGAATTTGCGGGTGGCGTTCCTTGAGCCGGACGACGATCCGCCGGGTCGGTTCGATCACGTAACGGCGAAACTCGGCATCCTCGAGCCCGCCGGCCCAGCTGTCGAACAGCTGCACCGCCTCGGCGCCATGGTCGATCTGGCGGGAAAGATATTCGAACGTGTTGTCGGCCAGAAGTTCGAGCAGCGCGTCGCCGTCTTCCGGCCGGGAGCGAAACCAGGAACGAATCCGATCGCGCGTGCCGCCACCGCGACCTTCCACCATGTAGACCGCCACGGTCCACGGCGCGCCGGCGAAACCGACCAAGGCGACCTCGGACGGCAATTCCTTGGTTAGGCGACTCAAAGTTTCGTAAACGGGCAACAGTCGATGATGGATATTCCCGGGCTTGAGTCGAGTTATGTCAGCGGTCGAGGTGATCGGGTCCAGTATTGGACCCTCGTTTTCCCGAAATTCCAGTTTCTGTCCCAACGCGTCGGGAATGACCAGGATGTCGCTGAACAGTATGGCAGCATCCATGCCGAAACGGCGGACGGGTTGCAGCGTCGCTTCGACCGTCAACTCGGGTCTATAGCAAAAATCGAGAAAGTCCCTGGCCCGATTTCGCAGCTCGCGGTATTCGGGCAAATAACGACCCGCCTGGCGCATCAACCACCACGGCGGCGGAGTATGACGCTCGCCTTTAAGAACTTCGATGAACCGCTTAGACATAATTATCCACTGTAAGTCGAAGACTTCTAAATCATAGTAAGTAGATTATAGAAAGGTAGTTGTAGCAGTAGGGAAGGGGAAATCGGAGGATTATCGGATATCGACTCGTTTTCCAAACGTGAACCGATACCTGTTATTTTTAACGCCGGGTCGCATCGGATAAGTGTTCCGCGAAACGCAAAAAAACCCTTTGAATCTGGTATAATCCGGCAGTTTTCAAAACGCGGAAAACGTGCAGAACTTTGCCAATTTCCGGAGAATCCTTCAAGTTATACCGGTCGAGGATAACTTTTTCCCCGTTCGCGCTTCCTGTAGACTGAATCGCGCAATGCGATGGCAAGTCGCTTGTCGTGAATTGTCGACACCCTTGTCCACAGGGTTTTGCATGAAATCCGCCGGTTGCCGATGACCCAACTTCACGTGCATGTCGTTTCCGATTCCACCGGCGAAACCGCCGGTACTTACGCGCGCGCGGCGGTCACGCAATTCGAGGGCGTCGAGCTGCGTGAGCACCTTTGGGCCATGGTACGCACCGAGTCCGAATTGGATGAGGCGCTGGCCGGCATCCGCGCCAATCCGGGGTTCGTGATGTTCACGATCGTGGACGAAAAGCTTCGCACCCGTCTTGAACAAGGATGCCGGGAATTGCATGTGCCGAGCTTGGCCGTGCTCGATCCCGCGCTGGTGGCGTTGGGCGCCTTTCTCGGCGCGGAAACCAAGGCGCGACCGGGCGGCCAGCACGTCATGGACGCCGAATATTTCGCCCGCATCGAGGCGATGCAGTTCACTCTCGCCCACGACGACGGCCAATCGCCGCGTTCGCTCGACGGTGCCGACGTGATTTTGGTGGGCGTTTCGCGGACGTCGAAAACGCCGACCTGCATCTACCTCGCCCAACGCGGATTGAAGGCGGCCAACGTGCCCATGGTTCCCGGTTGTCCGCTGCCGCCGGAACTGACGAAAGTCAAACGAGCGCTGGTGGTCGGCCTGACCAAGGACCCGAAACGGCTGGTGCAGATCCGGCGCAACCGGCTTTTGCAATTGAACAAGGACCAGGACACCGATTACGTCGATCTGGAGAAAGTCGCCCGCGAGGTCAACGAAGCGCGCAAGCTGTTCGAGGCCAACGGCTGGCCGGTGATCGACGTGACCCGGCGTTCCATCGAGGAAACGGCGGCGAGCATCATTCAGCTTCATACCCGGCGCCGGGAAGAACAACTGGCCTAAGGCTGCAGGCCGATTATCCCGTTTCGCTATCATAACGATATGCAAAAAACCTTGATTTTGGCCTCCGCCAGTTCGGCTCGGCGGCGGGTGCTCGAAGGAGCGCAAGTCCCGTTCGTGCAAGAGACATCGGGTGTGGACGAGGCGGCCCTGAAAACGGCGCTCGGCGATCTCCCGGCCGGAGCCGTGGCCCAAGCGCTTGCCGTCGCCAAGGCCGAGGCCGTCTCCGCCCGTCGACCAAAAATGTGGGTGCTCGGCGCCGACCAGATGTTGGAATGCGAAGGACGCCTGTTCGCCAAGCCCCGCGACAAGGCCGAGGCCCGGGTTCAACTGGCGACGTTACGCGGGCGCATGCACCGCTTGGTGAACGGTCTCGCGCTGCTGCGGGACGGCACCGTTCTCTGGCGCTACGGCGACGAAGCGCGCCTTTGGATGCGCGATTTCCCGGACGAGTTTCTCGACGCCTATCTCGCCGATGCCGGCCCCGAGGTTCTGGAATCGGTCGGCGCTTACCGCCTGGAGGGAAAAGGGGCGCAACTTTTTTCCCGGATCGAGGGCGATTTCTTTTCCATCCTCGGGATGCCGTTGTTGCCGCTCCTTGAAGTCCTGCGCCGGGAAGGAATTCTCGCCTAGCGTCGCAATTGGCTTTAGACTGCCAGCGAGGGGTGAGACCGATGAACATCGGCGGAAAAACCAAAGTCGCGGGCGTCATGGGTTGGCCGGTCGGGCATTCGCTCTCGCCGCGTCTGCACGGCTATTGGCTCGAACGCCATCGGATCGACGGCGTGATGGTGCCGCTTCCAATTCGGCCCGAACATTTTGCCGAGGGCCTGAGGGCGCTGCCCAAGCTGGGTTTCGTCGGCGCGAGCGTCACGGTGCCGCATAAGGAAGCCGTCCTCGAAATCGCCGACGACATCGAGCCGCTCGCGCGCCGGGTCGGCGCGGCGAACATGATCGCGATCGGCGGCGACGGCCGCTTGTCCGCGCGCAATACCGACGTGCCCGGGTTTCTGAGCGCGCTGCGTGCCGGCGCGCCTTTTTGGCGCGCGGACCTGGGTCCGGCGACGGTGCTCGGCGCGGGCGGTGCCGCGCGCGCGGTCGTGGTCGCGCTGATCGATGCCGGCGTCGCCGAGGTGCGCGTCGTCAACCGGACGGCGGCGCGCGCCGAAGCCTTGGCCGAGGCGTTCGGCTCGAAAATACACCCCGTGCACTGGGAAAACCGCGCCGCCGCGCTCGCCGGCGCAGCGTTGCTGGTCAACGCTACGGTTCTCGGTATGGAAGGCGGCACGCCCCTCGACATCGATCTCGCGGCGTTGCCGGCGCGGGCCGTGGTGATGGATATTGTCTATGCACCGTTGGAAACGGCGCTGTTGGCCCAGGCCCGCGCGCGCGGACACACGCCCATCGACGGTCTCGGAATGTTGCTGCACCAGGCCCGGCCCGCGTTCGCGGCATGGTTTGGAATCGAACCCGAGGTGACGGCGGAACTGCGCGACTTCGTTCTCGCCGGGCGTGCGGGCGAATCCCCGCGCGCATGGGAAGATGCACCCCTACCGGGGCGCGCGAGCTGAACGGCCCCATGATCATCGTCGGTCTCACCGGCTCGGTCGCCATGGGCAAAACCACCGCGGCACGGGCGTTTCGTCGCTTAAAGGTCCCGGTACACGACGCCGACGCCGTCGTGCGGCGCCTTTTGGCGACCGACGAATCCGTGCACGCCCGGGTCGGCAAGATGTTTCCCGGGACCGTCAAGAACGGCGCCGTCGATCGGGCCGCGTTGGCCGCGCGGGTTTTTTCCGACCCGGGCGCCCTGCGCGCGCTGGAAGCCATCCTCCATCCCCTGGTGCGGCGCGAAACCCGCGCGTTTCTTGCCCGCGCCGCGCGCCGGCGGGAACGGCTGGTGGTGTTGGACATACCGCTGCTGTTCGAAACCAGAGGCGAGCGCGGCTGCGATTGCGTGGCGGTCGTTCACGCCCCGGATTTCATTCAAGCGAGGCGCTTCCTCGCGCGGCCGGGGATGGATCGCAACCGGCTCGCTGCCACGCGTGCGCGCCAGATGTCGGCGCGGGACAAGCTTCGGCGCGCCGACATGGCGATCCCGACCGGACTTAGCCGGGGCTTTTCCTTCCGCCGCGTCGCGGCTATGGTCGCGAAGCTTCGCGGCGCGCGCGGTGGGGGCGTTTGGAAACCCGGCTGGCCCCGCGGGAGATAATCCACGATGCGCGAGATCGTTCTGGATACCGAAACCACCGGCCTCGATCCGGCGCGCGGCGATCGGATCGTCGAGATCGGCTGCGTCGAGCTGGTGAATTACATTCCTACGGGAAACACGTTTCAAAGCTACGTCAATCCCGAACGCGACATTCCCGAAACGGCATTTGCGGTTCACGGCCTTTCGCGCGATTTTCTCGCGAAGCATCCCGTGTTCGCGGCGATTGCGGAGGAGTTCGTCGCGTTCATCGCCGATTCCCCGTTGATTATCCACAATGCCGCGTTCGACCTCGGATTCGTCAACGCGGAACTTGCGCGGCTCGAACGCGCGCCAGTGCTTTCGGCGCGCGCCGTGGACACGGTGCAACTTGCCCGGAGCAAGATTCCTCCCGGGGCGTCGGCCAGCCTCGATGCGCTTTGCGCTCGCTTCGGCATCGACACTTCGGGGCGCGCTCTGCACGGGGCGCTGAAGGACGCGCTGCTGCTGGCAGAGGTTTATCTCGAATTGATCGGCGGGCGACAGCCGGGGCTCGTCTTCGCCCAGATGGCGGCGCCGCGACGCGCGGCTTCGGCGCGGGCCGGGACGCCCGGCGCGCCGACGGCGCGCCCCCCCCGCGCGCACGCGCCGACCGACGGCGAGACGGCGGCGCACGCCGCCTTTCTCGCCAAATTCAAGGATCCGGTCTGGGGACGTTAAGGAAGACCTAGGAAGCCGGAGTCGCGGCCGCCCCCGCGCCTTGGCCCTGCTGCTTGGCTAATTCGGCTATGCGCGCCTGGTAAAGCGCGGCGAAGTCCATCATCCCCAGCATCAGCGGCGGAAAACCGCCGTCACGGGTGACATCGGCGAGGATGTTGCGCGCGAACGGGAACAAGAGACGCGGGCATTCGATCAGCAGAACCGGCTGCAAGTGTTCCTTGGGAACATTGACGGTGAACAAGCCGGCATAGGCGAGTTCGGCGATGAAACCGACCATATCGTCGACCTTGCATTCTGCCTTGATATGAATGGTTACTTCGTACGCGTTGGGCGGATCCTGGAAGGTTGTCGCCTGCACGTCGAGATTGACCGTGATCGTCGGCTGCGTCTTCTGCATGGCGAGGAAAGCCTTCGGCCCGTTCGGGGCCTCGAACGACAGATCCTTGATGTATTGGCTGTTAATCCCGAGCATGGGCTGTTGTCCGCCGGTTTGGGCGGCGTCGGGGCCGTTTCCGGGTTTGTCGGAGGGGTTCATGTGCGCGGTCCTTCCTCGGGACAGGAGTGGTTTTGGTGCGGCCGGGCCGCCGCGCGGGATCACGGCCTAGCATGGAACGGAGCGGGAAACAACGCCGTCAACCGTCCGGCGTCGCGGCCGGCATTGCCGCCGCGACCGCGCACGCCTATGTACTGTATCCGGAAGGCGCCGATGCCGCTGGCGGCGCAAAAGTCCGGATTTTCGTCCTGGCGGCGCGCGCCGCCGGGAGGTAGGGTAACCAAAAGGCTGGTATTCCGGCTGGATGCGCGACCGTCATGAGCAACGGATTTCAATTCATCGACATCATCTTTCTCGCCATGGTGGCGGTATTTCTGGCGTTGCGCTTGCGCAACGTGCTCGGCCGCCGCGACGGCCACGAAGGCGGCTACCGCGATCCGTTTTGTCCCGCGCCCGCGCCGGAACGGCGCGCGGATTCGCCCGCGAGCGATTCCGATAACGTCATCCGCCTGCCCAACCGCAGCGAAGAAGTGGAGGCCGCCGAGCGGATCGCCAAGGCCGCCCACGGCAACGCGACCCTTGCCGACGGTTTGACGCAGATCAAGCTCGCCGATCCCGGCTTCGATCCCGAAGCCTTCGCCAAGGGTGCGCGCGGCGCATTCGAAATGATTCTTGAGGCTTTCGCCAAGGGCAAGCTTGATGGCGTGAAACCGATCTTGAGCCCCGACGTCCTCGCCAACTTCGAACAAGCGGTCAAGGCGCGCCATGAAGCGGGCGAAACGCTCGAGAACACCCTGGTCGGCATTCGTTCGGCCGAAATAGCCGAAGCTTACATGGATGGCCGCAACGCGGTCGTCGCCGTCCGTTTCACCAGCGACCAGATCAACGTCACGCGCGACCGCGAAGGCCGGGTCGTTTCCGGCGATGCGTCGGCGGTGACGGCGGTCGTCGATTTGTGGACATTCCAGCGGGATACGCGCTCGCGCGATCCCAACTGGATACTGGTCGCGACCGAAAGCGTCGAATAAGGCCGCGATGCCGGGACGCGTCGCCGGCCATTTATTTTCCGCGATCCTGTTTCTCCTCGGAGCCTGCGCCGCGCCGCCGCCGCCCGCGCCCAAACTTCTGCTGACCGGCGTCGAATTCTTGGACCTCGCGGGCTGGTCCAACGACGCGGTCGGCGCCGCGATACCGGCGCTGCTGAAGTCGTGCGATCGGATCGGCAAGCTCGCGCCCGATAAGATTTTGGATTCGGCCAATCTGATGGGTCGCGCCCGCGATTGGCACGCACCATGCGCCGCCGCCCGCCGCGTAAGGTCGGAGGATTCCGCGTCCGCCCGCCGGTTTTTCGAAGCCGAATTTCGGGCTTTCCGCGCGAGCGACGCGGCCGGCGGCACGGGCTTCGCCACCGGCTATTACGAAGCGGAGCTCAGGGGGGCGCGCAAACCGGACGCGCGGTATCGCTTTCCCATTTACCGGCCGCCGCCCGGCCCGGTCGCTCATGATCGGGCAGCGATCGAAGCCGGCGCGCTCGCGGGCAAGGGCCTCGAAATCCTGTGGGTCGACGACGCCCGCGACGCGTTTTTTCTTCACGTCCAGGGTTCCGGCCGGGTGACGATGAACGACGGCACCGTGGTTCGGCTCGGCTTCGCCGGCCGCAACGACCACGCGTATACCGCCATCGGCCGTATCTTGGTCGAGCGCGGAATCATGGCCCGCGAGGACGTCACGATGAAGACCATCCGCGATTGGATCGCCGCCCACCCCGAGGATGGTGCCGCGCTGATGCGCGAAAACCGCTCGTACATCTTTTTTCGCGAACTTGTCGGCAAAGGCCCGCTCGGGGCCGAAGGGGTCGCCTTGACGCCCGAACGCAGCGCCGCGGTCGACCCGGCCCACCTGCCGTTCGGGTTGCCGCTTTACGTGGCAACCCGCGATCCGCTCGATCCATCCCGTCCGCTCCGCCGTCTGGTCGTGGCCCAAGACCAGGGCAGCGCCATCAAAGGTCCGCTCAGGGTCGATCTCTTTTTCGGCGCCGGAGCCAAGGCCGAAGCCCGCGCCGGGGCGCTCAAGCACCCGGCTGAGCTATTCGTGTTAAGACCGAAGGGACTTCCCGTTCCCTGAACTTGCCTTTGGGCCGGGCAAAAGCCAATCTTCCGGTCATGCCCGCATCACCCCCTCCAGCGCCAATCTCGCCCAAAGTCGGGTTGTTCGTTACATGCTTGGTCGACCTGATGCGCCCGAGCGTCGGCTTCGCCGCCGTCAAGTTGCTCGAGGACGCCGGCTGCCGGGTCGAAGTACCGTCGGCGCAGACCTGCTGCGGCCAGCCGGCGTGGAATTCCGGCGATTCCGCCGACGCCGCGACCGTCGCGCGCGGTCTGATCGCCGCCTTCGAGCCGTTCGACTACGTGGTCGCGCCGTCGGGCTCGTGCGCCGGGATGATTCGCGTCCATTATCCCGAGCTGTTCGCCGACGATCCGGACTGGGCGCCGCGCGCCCGCGCGCTCGCCGCCAAGACCCATGAACTGATCTCCTTTCTGGTCGACGTGCGCGGCCTGACCCGGGTCGCGGCGCGCTTGGCGGCGACGGCGACGTATCACGATTCCTGCTCGGGCTTGCGCGAACTCGGCGTCAAGCGCCAGCCGCGCGCGTTGCTCGCCACCGTCGCCGGCCTCGAACTGCGCGAGGGACGGGAAGCGGAAACCTGTTGCGGCTTCGGCGGGCTCTTTTGCGTCAAGTATCCGGACGTTTCGACGGGAATCGCGGACGTCAAAACGGCCGACATCGCCGCGACCGGTGCCGATTTGGTGCTCGGCGGCGATATGGGTTGTTTGATGAACATCGCCGGGCGCCTCAGGCGCCAGGGCTCTACCGCCGCCGTCCGCCATGTGGCCGAAGTGTTGGCGGACGTTACCGCCGTTCCGCCCATTGCCGGGACTTGAACGGCCATGGACAGCACCGCCCGCAGGTTCGAAGACAACGCCCGCACCGCGCTGGATTCGCCGACGCTGCAGGCCGCGCTCGCCAAGCTCGCCGACGGATTTCCCCGGCGACGGCGCGAGGCCGCCGAACGCTTGCCCGAATTCGAGGAACTCCGCGACGCCGCGCGCGCGATCAAGGAGCATGTTCTCGACCATCTCGACCTTTATCTCGAAACGTTCGAGCGGCGCGTGACGGAGAACGGCGGCGAAGTGCATTGGTGCCGCGACGCGCAGGAAGCCCGCGAAACGATCCTCGACATCTGTCGTCGCGTCGGCGCGCGCACCGTCACCAAGAGCAAAACCATGATCGGCGAGGAAATCGCCATCAACGACTATCTCGAAGAAAACGGCATCCGCCCGGTGGAAACGGATCTCGGCGAATACATCATCCAGCTTCGGCGCGAGCCGCCCAGCCACATCATCGCGCCGGCGATTCACCTGTCGCTCGGCGAAGTCGCGGAAACATTCCGCAAGTCGCACACGCACCTCGCCCCCGAACGCGCGCTCAACGAACCGGACGCCCTGCTTGCCGAGGCGCGCGCGAAACTCAGGCCCGACTTTCTTACCGCCGATGTCGGCATCACCGGGGCCAACATGTTGATCGCCGAGACCGGCAGCAACGTGCTGGTGACCAACGAGGGCAACGCCGATCTCACCCACACGCTGCCGCGCGTGCATATCGTCATCGCCTCGATCGAAAAAATCGTGCCGACGCTGGAAGACGCGACCACGGTGTTGCGCGTGCTTGCGCGCTCCGCCACCGGCCAGGATGTCACCGTCTATACCTCCTTTTGTTCGGGGCCGCGCCGTCCCGGGGATCCGGATGGCCCCGACGAGTACCACGTCGTTCTGCTCGACAACGGCCGCGCGCGACTGCTCGAAACCGAATTTCGCGACATACTCCGCTGCATCCGGTGCGGCGCCTGTCTCAACCATTGTCCGGTCTATCGCGCGGTCGGCGGTCACGCCTACGGTTGGGTCTACTCGGGGCCGATGGGGGCGGTATTGATCCCGGCTCTGCTCGGCACGCACGAGGCGCGGCATCTGCCCAACGCCTCGACGCTGTGCGGCCGCTGCGAGAGCGTTTGCCCGATGCGCATTCCGCTGCCTCGGATGTTGCGCGCCTGGCGCGAACGGCTGCACCGGGAACGCCGAACCGGATGGCTCGCCCGGATCGGTCTCGCGGCCTGGGCTTTCGTCGCCGCGCGGCCCCGGCTTTACCGGCGCCTCACCGCGCCGCTGGTCCGCGCTCTCGGCAACCTGGCCGGCGCGCGGCGCCGATTCCGCGTCTTGCCGTTCCTCGGCGGCTGGACCGCGACCCGCGACTTTCCCGCGCCCGAAGGCGAAACCTTCATGACCCTGTGGGCCGAATCGGACAGGGGCCGGACAAAGCCATGAGCCGCGTCAGCCGCCAGGCCATTCTCGTCGACGTTCGGCGCGCCTGCACCCAACGACGGGGAAAATCCGGCCTTGCCGAAGTGGAGGCGCGCCTTGCCAGCCGCGCGCCGGGCCCGGTTCCGGCTCGCGGCCGGATCGAACGGGACCGCCAAGCCGCGTTGTTCATCGCCGAAGCGGAGCGGGTTCAAGCCGGCGTCGTCCGCGTGAAACGACTGGCCGATGTTCCGGAGGCGGTGGCGCAATACCTTGCGCGCCATAACATCGAACCCAGCTTGAGGTGCGCGCCCGACCCCCTTCTCCGATCTATTCCCTGGTCGAAACATTCGGCAATTTCCGTGACCGAGGGCAAGGGCGAACGGGACGATCCGGTGGGGGTGACAAGCGCGGCCGTGGCTGTCGCCGAAACCGGCACCCTCGTGCTCGCTTCCGGGCCCGAGAGTCCGACAACACTGGCGCTGGTGCCGCCGGTTCACATCGCGGTCGTTCCCGTTGCCCGCCTGGTCGGCACCTACGAGGAAGCCTGGGGCGCCCTGCGCGCGAAGTCGGCGCGGGCCGGCGCGGCATTCGCCATGCCGCGCGCCGTCAACTGGATTACCGGCCCGTCGCGCACCGCCGATATCGAGCAGACCCTGCTGCTCGGGGCGCACGGGCCGCAACGCATGTTCGTCGTGCTGGTGGATGAAGACGTCGAAAAAACCTGAGGCCGACGCGTTGATGGATGCGCATTTGTGGCGCGCCGTCACCGAAAGCGCGCGCCCGTTGCGCCATAAGCGCGCCCGAAAGGGCCTTCAGCGCGAAGAAATACCCGGGGACATGAAAGCGGGAATTTCCGCGCCGAAACATTCGCCCCGTGTCGCGGTCGGAAACGCGCGCAAACCCGCGCTTACGTCAACGCTTCCGACGCTTCATCCGGGCGCCGCGCCGGGGGTCGATCGAGCCACAGCGGCACGCTTGCGCAGGGGCGAAATCACCATCGACGGGACACTGGATCTCCACGGCATGACCCAAAAGGAAGCCCATGCCGCGCTGCTCGGCCGGATCGCCCGCGCGCACACGCTCGGGCAACGCTGTCTTCTCGTCATTACCGGCAAGGGCGAGCGCACCGACCAAGATGGGCGTGAAACAGGCGTCCTGCGCGCCAACGTGCCGCGCTGGCTGAACGAAGCGCCGGTGCGCGCCCACATCCTCGCCTTCGCACCCGCGCGCCCGCGGCACGGCGGCGCCGGCGCGCTTTATGTCCTTCTGCGCCGCGCGCGCCCAGGCCGATGACCCCGTTCGGCAAGCGGTTGCGCGAGCTACGCCGACTGAAGGGGGTCACGCAGAAAACCATGGCCGCCGAACTCGGGCTTTCGGCCGCGTATCTTTCGAGCCTCGAGCACGGCCGGCGCGGGCGACCCTCGCCCGGCTTTGTGCGCCAGACGTGCGCCTATTTCGGATTGTTCTGGGACGACGCCGAGGCGCTGAAACGGCTGGCCGAAATGTCCCATCCGCGCGTCAAGATCGTGACCTCCGGCCTAAGCCCGCGCGCGACCGAGCTTGCGAACCTGATCGCGGCGTCGATCGAAATCCTGGACGACGATACGATCGCTTGGATCATCGCGGAGATTCGCGGCCGGCTCGGCGGCCGGCGCCCGCGCGAACCATAGGGACGCCGAGCACCCGAAACATCGGTCGCCATCGGAACGTAAATTGGGGACAAATAGTTTAATCGGAGCTTGCTTATTTGACGGTAATTATTTGATATTATTATATTTTTAAGATGTTTTTGGTCGTGGCGGCGATGTGGAAAAGCCTGGGGACAGTCCGGGGTTAATCCGGTTCCGGTGCGCACTCAAGCTCCTGAATCGGTTTGGGAAAAAACCGCGGCATCCGTCCCGCCCCTCGCTGGTTTCCGGGCGCTCGTGCTGCTACAACGGGCCGATTCGAACATGAAAGCAACGCCTTCGGGCCGGAATTCGACACCATGCGCAAAGCGACGGTGGAGCGGAAAACCAAGGAGACTTTGGTCAAAGTCTCCGTCAACCTGGACGGAACCGGGGCCTTTCGCGTCGCCACCGGCATCGGCTTTCTCGACCATATGCTCGAGCAGCTCTCGCGCCACAGCCTGATCGACCTCGAGGTCGAGGCGAAGGGCGACCTGCACATTGATTACCACCACACCACCGAGGACGTCGGCATCGCCGTGGGCGAGGCCGTCGCCAAGGCGCTCGGCGACCGCAAGGGTATCGCTCGTTTCGGCCAGGCGCTCTCGCCCATGGATGAAACGTTGACCGAGGTGGCTCTGGACGCCTCCAACCGTCCCTATCTGGTGTGGAAGGTCGCGTTTTCGAAGCCGAAGCTCGGCGAAATGGATACCGAACTGTTTCGCGAGTGGTTCCAGGCGTTCGCCCAGGCCGCCGGGGTGACGTTGCACGTGCGCAACGCCTACGGCGAGAACAACCATCATATCGTCGAGTCCTGCTTCAAGGGACTTGCCCGCGCGCTGCGCCAGGCGGTGGCGATCGATTCGCGCCGGCCCGATGCGGTGCCGTCGACCAAGGGCGTTCTCGGCGGCTCGTTGTAGCCGGATCGGGAACGACGCGACCGATGCGAATGTACACGGCCTACGTGCGTCACGGCGGCCTCGATCCCGACCGGGACGTAGTGCTGGTCAAGGAAGGGTTTTCCTGGCCGGCCTTCGTGTTCGGCCCGCTGTGGGCCCTGACCCGGCGGCTGTGGCTGACTGCGGTCGCGTTTGCCTTCGTTCTCGTCGGGTTGGAGGCGGCGATGCGGGCATTCGCGTTCGACGGGATCGTCTCGGCGGCGTTGATCCTGATCCTGTCGGTGGCGTTCGGCTGGTTGGGCAACGATCTCCGGCGTCGGAAGCTCGAACGCCGGGGATTCGTGTTCCGGGGCGTGGTCGCGGGCAACGATATCGACGCGGCGCTCGCGCGGTTCCTCGATTCCACGCCGGGGCTGGCGCGCGACCTCGCCTCGACGGTTCGGCCATGAAAGTGGCCATCATCGACTACGGCTCCGGCAACCTCCACTCGGCGGCCAAGGCGTTCGAGCGCGCGGCGAGTGAGAGGGGCGTTTCCGCCGACATCCGCGTCGTTTCCGACGCCGCCGAAGTCGCGCGCGCCGACCGCATCGTCCTGCCCGGGGTCGGCGCGTTCGCCGACTGCAAAAGGGGCCTCGAATCGCTGCCCGGCATGGTTGCGGCCATGGGCAAGGCGGTGCGGGAGCGGGGCCGCCCGTTTCTCGGCACCTGCGTCGGAATGCAACTGCTCGCGAGCCTGGGCCACGAACACGGCGCGCATGCGGGCCTGGACTGGATTCCGGGCGAAGTCGCGGCGCTGAAGCCATCCGACCCAACCCTGAAAATCCCGCACATGGGCTGGAACGCGCTCGAATTTCGCGCCGGACACCCGCTGCTTACAGGCATAGCGCCAAGCCGGAACGCTTATTTCGTGCATTCCTATGCCATGATTTGCCGCGATCCCGCCGACGTCGTCGCCACCGCCGATTACGGCGGGCCGGTGGCGGCGCTGGTGGCGCGCGACAACATCGCCGGGGTTCAATTCCATCCCGAGAAAAGCCAGACGACCGGGCTTCGCCTGATCGCCAATTTTCTCGCCTGGTCGCCATGAGGTTTCGCTCCTTGATTTTCTTTCCCGCCATCGATCTCAAGGACGGCCGCTGCGTACGCCTGGTGCAGGGCGACATGGCGCGCTCGACCGTGTTCGCCGACGATCCGGCCGAACAGGCGCGCGCCTTCGCCAACGCGGGCGCCGAATGGCTGCATGTGGTCGATTTGAACGGGGCTTTTGCCGGCAAGCCGGTCAACGACAAGGCGGTCCAGAAAATCCTCTGGAACGTGAATATTCCGGTTCAGCTCGGGGGCGGCATCCGGACCATGGCGCTGGTCGATTTCTGGTTCGACCATGGCGTGGCGCGGATCGTGTTCGGCACGGTCGCGCTCAAGGACCCGGCGCTGGTGCGCGAGGCTTGCCGCAAGTACCCCGGCCAGATTGCCGTCGGCCTCGATGCGCGCGACGGGCGGGTCGCGACCGCGGGCTGGGGGAACGTTTCCGATGTCACCGTGCTCGATCTCGCCAAGCGTTACGAGGACGTCGGCGTCGCGGCGCTGATCCACACCGACATCGAACGCGACGGTGCCATGAAGGGCCCCAACGTCGCCGCCACCGTCGCGCTGGCCCAGGCGGTGTCGATCCCGGTGATTCTGTCGGGCGGCGTGTCCTCGCTCGACAACCTGAAGGCGATCCGCGACGCAAGCCGCAAGGCGGAGCGGCCGCTCGCCGGCGTGATCAGCGGGCGCGCGCTCTACGACGGCAAGCTCGACGTCGCGAGCGCAATCGCGACGCTGAAGGGCTAAGACTCGAACGATGCTCAAAGTCCGCGTCATTCCCTGTCTCGACGTCGACCGCGGCCGCGTGGTCAAGGGCGTTCGCTTCGTCGATTTGGTCGACGCGGGCGATCCGGTCGAACAGGCGCGGGCCTACGACCGTGCCGACGCCGACGAGCTTTGTTTTCTCGACATCACCGCCAGCCACGAAAACCGGGACACTATTTATGACGTTGTTACCCGCACCGCCGAGCAATGCTTCATGCCGCTGACGGTAGGCGGCGGCGTGCGCACGATCGAGGACATCCGCAAACTGCTGCTCGCCGGCGCGGACAAGGTTTCGATCAACACCCAGGCGGTTAAGGAACCGGAATTCGTGCGCCGGGCGGCGGAAAAATTCGGCAGCCAATGCATCGTCGTCGCCATCGACGCCAAGTCCGTCGCGCCAGGAACGTTCGAGGTCTTCACCCACGGCGGGCGCAAGGCGACCGGGCTGGACGCGGTTCAATGGGCCAAGCGCATGGCCGAGTACGGCGCGGGCGAAATCCTGCTCACGTCCATGGACCGCGACGGCACCAAGGCCGGCTTCGATATTCCGCTCACCCGCGCCATCGCCGACGCGGTGCCGGTGCCGGTGATCGCCTCGGGCGGGGTCGGCACTCTCGATCATCTGGTCGAGGGCGTCCGCGACGGCCATGCCTCGGCCGTGCTCGCCGCCTCGATTTTTCATTTCGGCACTTATACGATCGCGCAAGCCAAGGCCCACATGAAGGCCGCCGGCATACCGATTCGGGACGACCCCCCGATCGAGATATAGGAAACCGCCCATGACCAAGCCCAAGGGCCATCCCGATGCCCGCGTGCTCGACCGGCTTTACGCGACCGTCGCCAAAAGGCGTCGCGCCGACCCGCGCGTTTCCTACACGGCGAAGCTGCTCGCGGGCGGCGTCGGCAAGATCGGCGGCAAGGTGATCGAGGAGGCGGCGGAAACGGTCGCCGCCGCTCTCAACGAAGGCCCCAAGCGCGTCGCCGCCGAAAGCGCGGACGTCCTCTATCATCTGCTGGTTCTGTGGGCCACCGCCGAAGTCCGGCCCGCGCGCGTCTGGGCCGAACTGGCCCGGCGCGAAGGGGTTTCCGGCATCGCCGAAAAGGCCGCGCGCGGTAAAACGAAAAAGAAAGGACGGAAAAAATGAGCCGGCCCGCGTACGACGCCAACAATCCGTTCGCCAAAATCCTGCGCGGCGAGATTCCTTGCAAGAAGGTGCACGAAACCGAACACGCGCTGGCGTTTCACGACATCCGGCCGCAGGCGCCGGTGCACGTGCTGGTGATCCCAAAGGGCGCTTACGTCGACATGGACGACTTCACCCTTCATGCCAGTGAAGCCGAAATCGTCGGCTTCTTCCGCGCGGTGGGCGAAACCGCGCGCAAGCTGGGCGCGGTCGAGGCCGGCTATCGCATTCTCTCCAACCTCGGCGCCGACGCCCGTCAGGAAGTTTTCCACCTTCATGTCCACATCTTCGCCGGGCGGGACCTGGGAGGGATGATCGGCCGGGCCCGCTGATTGTTACGATATCGCATCGAATTGCGTATTGGGTTTTTTCCACAACATATAGCGCCATCCCATATAGCTACACCGATATCTAGGTTATAATTTTCCCCCATTCGGGGGACGGAATGTCCGCGCCGCAGACCCAGACGCTTGCCGAAACAGCCCGGGCGCCCGGGCGAATTGCCGTGCTCGACGCTTCCCGGGGCGATTTGCTCGACATCCCCGGGGGCTATCTTCTGCTTGGCGCGCGTTACGTGCGCGAAGGCGGCGATCTTTGGCTGATCGGGCCGTCGGGCGAGGCGGTGCTTGTGCGCGGCTACTTCTCGCGCGATCCGCGCCCCAACCTCATCAACGCCGAGGGTTCCGTGTTGACCCCCGACGTGGTCGAGGCGCTCGCCGCGCTGCCGGCGGCGTCGGCCCGCCCGACCCTCGGGGCGTCGGATCCGGTCGGCCTGGTGGACGGCGTCGCGGGCGAGGTCTATTTCGGCCGCGCCGACGGCACCATTGTCGCCGCCGAAAAAGATACCCCCCTTTACGCCGGCGACGTCATTCAAACCGGCGCCGGCCGCGTCGCGCTCGCTTTTGCGGATGGCGCCCGGGTGTCGCTCGGCGAGCAAACCGACTTCGGGATCGAACGGGTTCTCTACGACCCCATCCGCAAATCCGGCGAAATGGTGTTGACGGTCGAACGCGGCGCGGTGTCGTTCGTCGCCGGCGATATCGCGCGCGGCAACCTCGACGCCTTCACGCTGCACGCGCCTTCGGCCATGGTCGGCGTGCGCGAGGCCGCGGGCGCGGTCCGCGTCGGCGCGAACGGCGAAACCACCGCCGTCCTGCTGCCGCGCGCGCAAGGATCGCTCGGCGAAATCGCCCTCGTCAACGGCGGCGGCATGAAAACGCTCGACCAGGCGAACGAGGGCGCAAGCGCCGCCGGCTACGAGATCGCGCCGTCGACGCCCTTTCTGATGACCGTGCGCCAGGTCGGCCTGCAATTCGGCGACGCCGTCACCGCGCTCGCCGACGCCGCGCGCGAATTCGCGCCGGCCTACGTCGAGGCGCTGGCGCGCGCGCACCGGGAAAACCCGAGCGCCTTCGCCGCCCCGACGCCGCCTACGGAAGATCCCGCCTTCGCCGCCTGGCGTCCCCGCACCGAAATCGCCGACGCGCGCGAGCAGGCGGACTGGGAAGCGCGCATCGCGCGCGGCGACCCGAAGGACGCCGGGTTGGGTTGGCAAACGGCGCTGACCCACGGCGACCCCGAGGCGGAGCGCGCCTGGGCCGCGAAAACCTCGCCCGGCCCCAAGGTCGAAGGATCGCTCGCCCAATGGCCGGCGACCCCCGAAGCACCGCCGTCGGCCGCCCAGGCCGAACAATGGCGCGCGGACGTGACGCCGATCGGCGACGAAACCGCGCGCCGGGCGATGGCCGAAGGCTGGGGCGCGTCGGTCGACATGGCGCCCTCCGCCAAGGAATCCGAAGCCTGGGCGGCGCGGACCGAGATGGAGGTATCGCCCGAGGCGATGCTGCGCGAGGCGGCGCGCGGCTGGCAGGCGACTCCCGCGCCCGCGGCCGGCGCGCGCGAAGCCGAAACTTGGGCGGCGCGGACCGAAATGGTCGAGCCGCCCGGAACGGCGGCGCCGGAATCGACGCGCGGCTGGCAAACGGCGATCGAGACCGCTCCGGCCGCGCGCGAAGCCGAAGCCTGGGCGGCGCGAACCGAGATGATCGAGCCGCCCGAAACGGCGGCGCCGGAATCAATGCGCGGCTGGCAGGCGGCGACCGAAACCGCGCCCTCCGCCCGCGAGGCCGAATCGTGGCGGGCGGAGGTTCGTCCCGACGCGGACGCGGGAGAAGCCCTCGCGCGCCTGGAAAGCTGGCGGGCGACGGTCGATCTCGCGCCCTCGGCCCCCGAAACGGAATCCTGGGCGGCGCGCGTCGAGGCGCCCGCGCCAGCCGAAACAGGTTCCTGGGACGCGGCGATCGAACGCGCGCCCGATACGCGCGACGAATGGACGGCCGAGGTTCGCCCGGGACCGGCGCAAGCCGAAGCGCGCGCGGTTGCCGACAACTGGCGCGCCGCGGTGGTGCCCGCGCCCTCCGCGCGCGAGGCGGATGCGTGGGCGGCGCGAACGCGGCCCGATCTCGGCGCGAGCGAGGTTTTGGCGGCGGCCGACGGCTGGCGGGCCGTCGCGGTGCCGGCCCCGACCGTTTCGGAAGCTGAACAATGGGCGGCGCGGACGGAAGGCGGCCCTGACGCGGTCGAGGCCCGCCGCCCAGCAACGGGATGGGAAGCGGCCCTCG